>JAGLDW010000495.1 GCA_023145395.1 Lentisphaeria bacterium
ATCTACCCGAGCAACGACTACCAGGCTTTCATCGACTCCGGCTACAAGGACCGGACGCTGATTACCGGCGACCACCCCGACGACGGCTTCGGCTGGCAGTCCCCGGACCAGAAGCAGAAATACTGGTTCGTGGCCTGGTACAACAAGTCGATGGTCAGCCGCCGGCTGCTCCCCGCCATCACCGATCTCTCGGAAGCCTACCTCTACACCGATGATCAAAAGTTCGCCCACAAGTGTGCCGTGCTTCTGTGGCAACTGGCGACCTACTACCCCGACTACGACTACGTGAATCAGTCACGGTACGGCATCGAAATCGACCGCAGCTACTATGGAAAACTCCAGTACTACACCTGGGAATGCTTCACCGTCGATGTGTGTGCCCGGGCCTACGACGCCATCTCCCCGGCGTTTGCTCAAAGTCTGCCCGAACTGGAAGCGTTCACGGGATCGACCGTTGCCCAGGTGCGCCACCTCGTCGAAGAGCAACTTCTGCGGGCGATGGCGCGGGAGATCGTGAACGAGACACATGTCATCGGCGGGAACTATGGCATGCACCAGAAAGGTCTTCTCGAGATTGCCGCGACGCTGGCCGACGCCCCCGGCGAGCCAAGTAGCGAGGACATGCTCGACTGGGTCCTCCACAACAAGGAGTACAAGCTCTACATCTACATGCCTCTCTACGATGCTCTCTACAACCTCGTCTACCGCGACGGCACCCCCTTCGAGTCACCGGGCTACAACCTGCACTGGGTCGAGGACCTGTCGATCATCGCCGAACTGCTGCACCTGAACGGAGTGGACATCTTCAGCAATCCACGCTTCCGGAAGCTCTACGACTGGCCGATCCAGATGGTCTGCGCCGGCGGCTTCACACCCTCGCTCGGCGACTCTGGCAACATGTCGAACTGCGGCAAATTGTTCCGCGAGGATCCCTATCTGACGGCCTTTCGCGCCTACCGGGATCCCGCCTATGCCAAGGTGCTGCTCAGCCTGAGCCCGGACGGTGGAAAAGACATCTGGGGCAAACCCCTGGGAGAGGAAATCCACCAGAAGGCAGCCACGCTCGACCATGATCTTGGCTACCAAAGCCAGCACATGGCTGGATACGGATTGGCAACACTCCAGAACAACAACCCGGAAAAGCCCTTCGGACTCGCGTTCTTCTACGGACGTTTCGTCGGACACTCGAAACGGGACAAGATGCATTTGGACATTTTCGCGGAGAATTGCTCGATGACCCCGGCTTTCGGGTACCCGGAGACGGCCAACAGCAACGACCCCAGGCGTGCTGGATTCTTCTGGAACACGGTGTCCCACAACACGGTGATCGTGGACGAGCGCATGCAGGACGAGGGTCGCGGACGCTGCCTCGCCTATGACCCCGGACCGGTGTGCCAGTACGTCGAGGCTCGGAACGATGGCGTCTACAAGCAATGCAGCGAATACAGGCGGAGCGTGGCCGCGATCGAGGCCGCTCCCGGTCGGAGCTACATCATCGACATCTTCCGGGTGCAGGGTGGCAAGCAGCACGACTGGCTGGTGCACGGAAGCCATGCGGACCTCAGCTCCGACCTCAGCTTCGGTGCGACACGCAAGAAAGGCACCCTCGCCGGGGCGGAGGTCCCCTACGGACACTTCTACGACGACGAGAAGCTGGGCGCCGCAGCCTATGGGACAGTTGGATATTTCGGCTACCGCGGCAGCGGATACCAGTTCCTGACAAACGTCCGCAGCGCCGTTCTCAAGCCTGGAGCGCATGTCAAGTGGGACTTCATCACCAGCGGTCCCCGGGCTGTGGACTACATGAAGGGCAACCCCGGCGCCTTCCTCAAAGCCCATCTGGTCGGGAACGCCGAACGGATCATCGCCTGCGACGGCGCACCGCAGCAGAACCAGAAAGGTTCCTCCAAGACGGTCCCATTCATTGTCCGCCGTCGTACCGGAGAGGACCTCGCCAGCACCTTCACAACTGTGTTCGAGCCCGGCGCGCACGACACGTTCATCGCTTCCATCGAGCGTCTCCCCACGGAACGGGACGAACTGGTGGCACTGAAGATCAGCCTGAACGACGGAACCACGCACTACTACTTCAACGCTCCTCAGCCAGTGCCGCAAACAACTGTCGATGGGGTGATGTTCACCGGCAAAACCGGGTTTCTGTGCGTCGGCGCGGACGATGCCGTGCAGTCCGCCTACATGCACAATGCCACTGCCCTTGGACGAGGCGACTGGAAGCTCGAAGGCAAGAGTTCGACAACAACGACCATTCAAGCATGCGACTACCGCAAAAACACCGTCTCGCTCGCCCAGCCTATACTCGCGGATGATTCCGTGAACGGCACCACCGCCATCATCGACTCGGGCGCCTACGGCAGCAGCTTCGTGATAAAGAACGTGGAGAATGGCTCTCAACTGCATTTTGGGGACCAGGACCCCATCGCGGCCCGTGCCACCATAACCCACGTCGATGCGGCGAACCAGACTCTGGTCACCCCCACCGTCATGTACTTCGCCCAGCCGGGCATGCACGTGGTCAACGAGGCCATGGAGTCCGTCGGCAAGGTCAAGTCGTTCGCAGGGGGCCGGCTCATTCTGGATCGGCCGTTCGCGGCAGACCGCTTCACCGACACCAACGGCGATGGCCTGATCCACGCCTACCTGATGGAGTTCGGACCCGGCGACACCATCGAGATCCCCTCGAGCACGCGGATGAGACGCACCTCGTCAGAATGACAGGTAGCATGCTCACTGAATGACGTACCGATCATGAGGACGCGGTAATCGACATATGTGGGAAGATGCGATCTATCCACCCAGAACAACAAGACATGTGGAGAACAGGGTTCATGAATCGTTGGCACTGCCTCGGCATCGGAGCCCTGCTGCTTGCGTGCGTCGGCGCGCATGCTGCAAATGCAAGGATCTATGACGTGAAACTCGACAATGCCGAGGCTGAAAAGATCAAGCGGAAATACGCCTATCTTCTGTCGATCAGCGAAGAGAAACTGACCTCGCTCGTGCCGGTGCAGTCGGGGATCTGGTTCACGGACTGCCCCAATTGCGATGCCGCGACGCAGGACTGGGGCAACTGGATCTGGCGACCGCAGGATCCGACGCATATCATGTGCAGGAACTGCGCTGAAGTCTATCCCGGCAACAGCAAGTATCCGGAAACTGGCCAGATTGAGCTTGACGGGCCGGAAGGCAAGCACGTCTACCCATACTGGGAGCGCCCCGGTGACAAGTACCGCATCTACTTCAAAGCGCGTGTCGATTCAATGGCGCGTGAATACATGGACACCGCCTGCCGGGAGCTGGCCGAGATCTGGTGGGCGACGAAAGACGAAATCTGCGCTCGGCGCGCCGCCCTGATCCTGGTTCGATTCGCAGAAGTCTTTCCCGGCTATGCCTATCACTACGACTATCCCTTTCGTGCCAAAGCCTTCTGGCCCTACAACGCCACGCAATTCGATCATCCGGTGGTCAAGAGCGACCCTCCACGGCTCGCACGGTACGATTGGTGGCGCTACATGGAAGTGGGGCAGGAGCTGGTAGAGGCCTACGATGCATTGCGCTCCTGGGCGCCGCTGAGGGAGCTGGCCGACGGACGCGCCGTCGAGAAGATCGAAAACGACCTCATTGGCGCCATGGTTGAGTTCGCGCTGGACCGTCCCACGACCATGAGCAACATGGAGCCGCCTCTTTGGCACAGCGTGGTCCGGGGCGGACGCGTGCTGAACCGACCTGCCTGCATCCACGAGGTCGTGACACACCTCGAACGCTTCCTGGCCGAACGCTTCCTGTACGATGGGCATTGGCTCGAGACCGCCCCCTCATACAACAGGCAGGTTTTCGGCAGCATCTGGCGCATCAAACAAGCACTGAACGACTATGCTGACCCTCCCGGCTACAAACACCCCGAAACGGGGCGACGCCTCGACACCGAGACACTCAAACCGCTGTTTTCCCAATGCGACAGATTGCTCGAGACGCTGATGCGTCCGCGTCTGCCGGATGGTCGCCTCATTCCAGTCAACGACACGTGGTGGACGTGTCGACGCACGCCACGCGAGGTCATGAAGCCTGCCCTTGTGCCGGGTCTGGGAGTGGCGGTCATGGGTGGTGGCAGCGGCGAGAATCAACTGCACGCATATCTGAACTTCAGTTCCGGCCGCGGACACAAGCATCGCGACGCACTCAGTATCGGCCTGTTCGCCCACGGCATGGAGCTGCTTGCGGACATCGGCTACACCCACACAGCCTGGCGCGCGTTCAGCGTTTCGACCATGAGTCACAACACCGTTGTGGTCAATGGGGTCGAGCAGGATTACGACCTGGATTGGTCCAGGAACCGGCTGCGCGCTTTTGTCACGGACTCCCACGCCTTCCATTTGACCGAGGCGGAGAGCACATCCGCCTACCCGGGGATCGCCGAGCGCTACAGGCGCACGATCATGGTCGTCGGCGCCAACTCGGACGACGCCTATGTCGTGGATCTATTCCAGGTACACGGCGGCACTCAGCACGACTACTTGCTGCATGGCAGCGCCGACCATGATTCGACGGCGGAGATCACCGGCGCGACCATGGCGCCCTGCAAAGACACGCTGATGAATGCAGGCAGTGAATTCCGTGAGCCGGAAGGCGAAAGCAGCTACATTGGCGAAAGCGCCGCCTTCGGGTTCGTCCGCGACCTTGCCAGCGGAACCCCCGGCGGACCGATCACGCTGGACATGCGCCTGACGGATCAACCAGAGCTGGGCACACGCACCTGGCTGGATGCCGGGCCCGGGACCACCATCTACCTCGGCAAGGCTCCAAGCATCCGGCGCGCACGTTCGTCCGACCGTTCGCTCGGGAAGTACATGGCTCCATTTTTCAGCGCGCGCCGCACCGGGCAGGCGTTGCACAGCGCATTCGTTGCCGTGCACGAACCCATCAACGGCAAGCCACTCGTGCGAAATGTCTCCGTCGAGAGACTCCCGGACGCGATCTTGATCAGCATCACTACCACCGACGGTGCGGATATCGCAATTATTGCCCGGGACGGGATGGCAAGCGTGAAACAGGAAACCGTGGCCGGTTCGCTGGATTTCAAGGGCCGCTATGCTTTCGTACGCACTGTGGACGGCAAGGTGGTCCGAGCTCATATCGTCGGTGCCGAGCACCTCAAGCTCGGCGCATTCGTCTTGCGCGACGCCCCCGTTCTGCAAGGCGATATCCTGGATGTGCAGCTCTGCGACGACAGCCCTGCTCACGGCTACTTCGACGTGGCCGAAAAGACCTCCGCAGCGAACGGCAGCGCCTTCGTCGTGCAGCACCCGGATGGCAGCGCTCAGGCCTACAACGTCACCAGCAGCAGCCCGAACGGCAATGGCATGCGCATCCACGTGGCCGAAGACGCCGGCTTTGCCTACGCCGACAACGCCATCAAAACCATTCGTTATCCCCTCCGCACGATTCAAGGAACCCGAAGTCGCTACGAGTGGCTCACGAGCAAGCACTATCTGGATAAGAAATGAAATACGGAAAGGATCAGAGATGAAGCAAATTCGAGTAGCAATCATCGGACAGGGACGCAGTGGGCGCGGCATCCACGGGGACTACCTTCCCACAGATGATCGATTCCAGGTCGTGGCCGTAGTGGACGAGATTGCCAAACGCCGAGAGTATGCCCGCGGCGAACATGGGTGCGACACATACGCGGACCACCAGCGCCTGTTCGATCGTGATGACATCGACTTGATCGTGAATGCGACCTACAGCCACCTGCACGCCCCCATCAGCCTCGAGATACTGGAAGCCGGATACAACCTGCTATCCGAAAAGCCACTGGCCGACAACACCGACGATGTCGACCGTTTGATCGAGGCATCGGAGAGGACTGGCAAGCTCTTCGCCATCTATCAGCAGTCACGCTATGCTCCGTATTTTCAGAAAGTGCAGGAAGTGATCGACTCCGGGGTTCTGGGACGCATCGTGCAAATCTCCATCCGTTTCAATGGACACTCGCGCCGCTGGGACTGGCAGACGCTGACTGGGCGTATGGGCGGAAACCTACTCAACACCGGCCCCCATCCGCTGGATCAGGCGCTGCAGCTCTTTGGGGAGGGGATGCCGAATGTCACTTGCTTCATGGACAATACCGAGGCGTCGTTAGGAGACGCGGAGAACCACCTCAAGCTCCTGCTCAGTGGGGAGGGCCATCCCTTGATCGATCTGGAGGTGTCCTCGTGCTGCGCCTACCCGCCATTCATGTTCACCGTCTATGGCAGTCGAGGTGGGATGACCGTGACTAGGTCCAGCGCGGAGTGGCGCTACTACAAGCAGGAGGAATGCCCGGAGCAGAAGCTCACCACCGACCCGCTGGAAGACGGGAAAGGCGTTCCCTGCTATTGCTCGGAAGACGTGACCTGGCACACCGGAAAGTGGCCAACCGAAGGCGATGCCGGGAAAAACGCGGCCTACTCGTCGGCCGCAGCGCCAACCCAAGGCGGCATGACCGGCAAATTCTACAGCATGTTGTACAACACGCTGACTAAGGGGACTCCACTGGAAATAACCCCCCAGCAAGTGCGTCGGCAGATTGCAGTCATTGCGGAATGCCAGCGTCAGAACCCGCGGATCTGGGGTGCAAGCATCGACTCGAAGAGGTGAGATCCATGAGAGCTGGTTTTTTTGAGACGGACATTACGCCTGCACTGGGGATGGAGCGCCCCGGTGGCTATGGGAAAGCGTATTGCGACACACTGCATGATCCGCTGAAGGTGCGTGCGGCCGTGTTCGACGACGGCGACACGGCGGCGGCGCTGGTCGGCATCGATTCCTGCATGATCGAGGCGGATACCGTGCATGCGGCGAGACAGCGCATCTGCAAACGTTGCGGTGTGCCGGTGGAGAATATCATGATCGGCGCGTCGCATACACACAGCGGGGGGCCGTTGCCCGGCCCGTTTCCCGAAGATGTGGCGGACGCATCCGAGCTAGTGCGCACCCTCGTTCTCGAACAGAGCATTGTTGGCGATCCATTCTACCGCGAGTGGGTGATTGGACAAATCGAGACCGCTGTCTGCGAGGCGCACCGGCGCTGTGTGCCAGTGACCTGCTCGGTGGGCAGCGGCTCCGAGGCAGAGGCGGTGCACAATCGGCGCTTCCACATGAAGAGCGGTCGCGTCTGCAGTCATCCGGGTAAGGGAAATCCCGATATTCTAGGGCCTGCGGGTCCGATCGATCCGGAGGTTGGTGTGCTTGCCGCCTGGACGGCAGGCGGACAATTGGCCGGATGCGTGGTCAACTATGCCTGTCACGGCACAACCGGACCGGGCGGGGTCTCGGCGGACTGGATCCACTACCTGGAGCAGACCATACGCGGCGTCATGGGCGAGGATGCCGTCGTCGTCTTCCTCAACGGCGCCTGCGGCGACGTCACGCAAGTGGACAACCTTTCGCTACGAGCCCGGGAAAGCGGCGAATCGGTCGCACGCACTGTGGGAACCCGAGTCGGCGCGGAAGTGCTCAAGGTGCTGACCACCGCCGCCCGCGATGATCTGACCCCCGTCAGAGTCTGCCGCCGCACACTGCGCATCCCACGCCGTCCGCCCTCCGCCAAGAGCCTCGAACGCGCCCGGAAACTGTTCGAAGACACCGGGCAATCTCCAGAGCGATCGTCTGCGGAGAGGATCTTCGCCAAGGAACGGCTAGTCCTGGAGCACATGATCTCTCAAAGACCCGAAATCGACGCCGAAGTCCAGGCTGTCCAAATCGGTCCGGCGCTGTTTCTGTCCAATCCTGCCGAGTATTTCTGCAGTCTTGGCCTGCGGATCAAGAAAGAGTCTCCCTTTCCGTTCACGTATGTCGTCGAGTTGGCAAACGGCTCCATCGGATACGTGCCGGACACCGAAGCGTTCGCGGCTGACGGTGGCGGATATGAAACCGTGCTGACCAGTTACGCAAATCTGGTGCCCGAGGCGGGAAACATGATCGCGGATGCCAGTATCGAGCTGGCAAGCAAGCTTCGTCCCGGCCTTGTCCCCTCCGCCGAAACCGTGGCAGGACCGCAACCGGTCTGGGACTATGGAAACCTTGGCCCCGAGTTGGAATAGACGGAAGGAAACTGCGGATGACGCTTGCGCACGACATCGAAATGCTGCGGCCCCTGGTCGATCGGGTGGTCGAGATCGCGGCGCGGCCGATACAGGCCGAACGCAAGAAGCTCTGGGCCGACCATCAGGCCTTGCGCAAGACACCGCGCGCCCCGGTGAGTGTCTACTACGAGGGCATTCCCACGCTGCAGTGGCAGCACATGTTCGGCGAGGACTACTCTCTGCGCTGCCGCAGCGGTTGGGGGAGAACCATCGAGTTCAACCTGAAGTGTCGGCTGTGGGTGGCCGAGCATATTCCCGACGACCACATTCTATGGCCGTCGGTGTGTGTGAGCTATCCCTGCGTGGAGAAGCAGGGCTGGGGGGTGGAACTGGCCCAGCATAACGCGCCTGATGAATTGGGAGCGTGGGGCTTTGATCCGCCTTTCAAGGACGGCATCGACCTCAGCCGCCTGACCCGGCCACGCTACGAGTTCGACGATGTTGCCGGCGCCGAAGCCATCGAGAAGGCTCATGCCCTAGTCGAGGGACGGTTGCGCGTGAACGTCAGATACCACATCATGAACTACGGCGCCTTCAACTACGCCACCGATATGCGCGGCATGCAGAACCTGTTGATGGACACCGTGCTCGAACCGGACCTGGTCTATGCGCTGAACGACTTCATTTGCACGGTCTGCGAGGCCCAGACGGAGCAACGCGAGCGCGAGGGCCGCATTAACGTCTGGCCCGAGCCAGAATCGCCCTACCAGGAAGTGGAGAGGCGTGTGCATTGCGCCTACAAGGAAGCGACCTTCGATCAACGCTCGCCCAAGCTGATCGACGAATGGATTCTAATCGAGGCCGAGGATTCGGCGGG
>JAGLDW010000496.1 GCA_023145395.1 Lentisphaeria bacterium
GCGCGCTACTTCACCAACCACACGGTCTACTACCACGGCTGCGAACCCTTGGAGCAGAAAATGCCCTTGATTGCACGCACGCCCAATCTGCGCCGGTTTCACGTCTCGCCCTGGACGGACTTGGAGCGCGTGGTGGAGTATTTCCAGGGCCGGGTGGTGCTGGAGGTGCACGACCATCCCAGCGAGGCATTTTTCCGTGCAGGAGAGTCCGAGACACGCACGCGCATACGCTCCCTCTTCGAGCGTGCCGCGGGCCATGGCATGGACCTGAACTTGAGTGACATCCATACTTTCAACGAGGATCCGGGCATCCTGACCCAATGGGCACGCGTGGCACAGGAGGAATCCGAACGCGCGGCCGAATGACCAGAGCTCACGCGCTGACGCCTGACACCGCGCAAGTTGAACGTGCGCAGAAACCGAGACTTTTACCACGGATGGGCACGGATGGGCACGGATAAAAAAGAGAGACACAGGACATAGGCAGATAGGGTGGATTCATGGCATTTCGCCTGTGTCTACTTCTTGGCCTGGTCTTCATCCGTGCCCATCCGTGCCCATCCGTAGTTAAAAATGACTAAGAATCGGATGCCTCGTCCGGCGCGTCCCCAAGGCTTGATGTGGTGCCCAGGAAGTGTTTGCGCTTTCCTGCTGGGTTTGCAGTGCGCACGTTCAAGTTGTGTGCAGGGGGAAATTCTGGAGAGCCTAGCCGCCGTAGCCGTTGACTCGCTCAAACTCACAGCGATCCCATGGAGTACTGGAAATCAACGAGTTGCAGATTTTCGGGATGGTGCTGAAAGTGCAAACTCCCATTCCCAATCGGTTCGCCGTCAGACGCCGCTGCACAATGCAGTTCAAGCTCAGGGGCAGTCCTCCAGTCCTCCAGTCCTCCAGCCCTCCTGTGGGGATGACCGAGAAGAGCTTTCCGCGCCGACCCTGAGTGTGATATTCTTGAGCATGTGCCATTCCAGATCGATGCCGTGATTCTGTTTATACTGCTATAGTGAGCACTATTGTTGGTGCAACTGTCAATCTTGGTGTGGACAAGGAGCGACCCTATGAAGCTGGCAAGGGCGATGGGACTGGTGGCGGCTCTGCTCATTGTGGCGGAGGCCTGGGCAGCCGACGACCCCCTTCTGGGCAGTGACGCCATCCCGGATGCGAACCTGTTGGTGAATCCCAGCTTCGAGCTTGACGAAGATGGCGACGGGGTGCCCGATGGCTGGAACATCCACCGAGATGCCCGTGGCGAATTGTCCGACCCGGCCAGTGATGGTAGGAAGGCCATGCGATTCACCGAGGGGGCGGTCGTGCTCGACCAGAACCTGAGCATAGAGAACTTGCCCGACCGGCAGTTGCGGATCATGGTCGACGCCCGGTCTCCCGATGGTGCCAAGCTTGGGGTCTATGTCGGCTGCCTGCGGGCCGGGGACAACGGCAAGGTCGTGTGGCGCAACAGCCGACTGGCGTGGAACCGCAGTCTACAAACGAACTACAGCACCCATCGCATCCAGTATCGGATCCCCGCCAATGCCCGAGGGCCCCGGCTCTGGATCGCGTTGTACCGGAGTAGCAAGACCGGCACGCTCTACATCGACAACGCCAAAGCCTACCTTGACCCTGCGGGCGATACGCTGTCCGACGAGCAGAAACTTGAGCTGAAGCGGATCCAGCGCGATTGGGGCTGTCTGCAGCAACGCGCCGAAGCCGCCCGTGAGCGCGTTGGCGAGCATGATCCAATCGCCAAGGTCTTCGCGGTGGCGAAAGGCGTCCAGGACCGTTGCTTTGCCGGCGATACGAAAATCCTGGCTGAGACCGACGCTCTGCGGCGGAAGCTGGGCACGCTTTCCGCCCACGTCAATCGTGCCGTCTCGCCCGGCACCGACCTCGCGGTCTCCTTCGCCGAGGCGTACAGTCGGTTGACCCCGGGCGAGATCTTCCCAACGCCTGTCGTCACGAAGAGCGAGCTGCTGGCGGTACGGGGAGAATATGGTGCCGTGGGGATCATCGTGGCCAACGGAGCCGACCGCCCTCGGGATGCCCTGCTCACTCTTGTCGGAGCGGCCCCCAGGCAGTTCGAGTGCCAAGTCCGCAAGCAGGTGTTCCTCGAGACGTGGTACAAGCGGAAGACAACCCGGGGCCGAGTCTCGGATCCACTCTGTCTGCTGCCCGGCGGACAAGGCGCATGGAAGCTGACGCTCGACCCGGGCGAGATCGCCAAGCTGTACGTGTCCATTCACTGCCTCGACCAGAGCACGGACGCTGATGCGAAGATCATCATCAGGGATGCTTCCAAAAAAGTCGCCGAGCTGTCAATGGGTGTCAGAATCGTGGGGGAGAAACTGCCGGAGTCGGTCCGTTTCGGGCACGCTGCCTTCATCTATCCGTCGCAGGACCACACCCGTGAAGCGACTGCGGCAGACCTCGGGTCCCACGGCGTCGATAGAATGGAGTTCACCCGCCTTCCACCGAGCAAATTCCACAAAGACGGGAAGCTGATTGAAGCCGACTTCTCTCTGCACGAGGCGTGGCTGAAGGACTACGGTTCGCACGTGGAGAAGATGATGATCTTCTGGGGACCCCACTACAAAAACGGGTTCGACTGCGTCGATGGGGCGAAGCTGGAACTGCTCAGTGCGCCGGGGCGCCGGGCGTTGGTGAACCTTCTGCGGGCATTCTTCGCACGCATGGCCCAGCTTGGGTACGGCATGGACCGGTTCGCGATTCTTCCCTTTGACGAGACCCACTCCAAGTCGCTGCAAGAGTCTCCCGACGAAAACATCGCCAGGGCGGTCGAAGTCTCGAAACTCCTGCGTCAGGAATTTCCCGGTCTCGAGATCATGATGACCCTGACCTATTATGCGTTCCCCAAGGACGTGGAGGCCATGGCACCGCATCTCGATGTCGTGATGCCCTATTTCGGCTGGCCGACCAAACTCACGCGCAGCGCTCCCCCCGACTACAACCCCCGAGAAGCATTCGCCGATCACATCTGGCCTACGCTCGACGCCGAGCGCCGGAAACGCGGCATGCGGATATGGAGCTACCTCGTGGCTGCCGGCAAGAGCGACAGCGTCCTCGTGAACAATCGGGCCTACCCAATCCGGGCGGTTGGCGCAGGCATGACCGGCGTCAGCACCTGGGCCTACAACGTGAGCACCGGGAGTAGCTGGGACGACACCGACGGGAAGCCATGGGTCGACTACATCTTCGTGTATGACGGTAGCGAAGACCATCCCTTCAACAAGCGATCCAACCCCACGGGCGAAAGGGTCGTGCCCTCAATCCGCTGGGAGGCGCTCCGGGCGGGCATCCAGGATGCGAAGCTGCTTCTCCACCTCAAGCGCGTGGCGGTCGCGGCAACGTGTCCAGCGGAGCTGAGAGCCGACATCGGCCGACTGCTCGACGTGGTCCGAGCCATGGCCTCCGACGACACGACCATCACTTGCGAATCTGTCGCGAGCGTCTCGCAGCGGGCCCACCGTCTCTATGCCCGAAGTCAGTGAGGAACGGAGGGAATATGCAATGACAAGTTCGATCCCGAGAACCTAACCGCATCAATATTTCACTAGAATCTTTACGTCATGAACGATAAAGCCACCCGTTGAACCCTCCAAGTCATCCGCAAATCGGAAGGTCACCCTGTTTTTTCCGGCTTTCAGCCATTCCAGCGGCAAATCCAGTTCACCAGAACGCCTGAGACTGTCATCGACAACATCATCCGGCACTGGCAGCGGCCCCTTGCCATTGACA
>JAGLDW010000497.1 GCA_023145395.1 Lentisphaeria bacterium
GAGACCCGACAGCATGTTGGTGTTGGGCTTCCTCTCGTACAGCCATGCCGTGACGGAGGACTCGAAGACCACCATCATCAGGCCGAGGCAGATGGCAGAGACGAAAAACAGCTCGGGCAGGTGTGGCGAGTACCACAGCGGGTGGAGCCTGAAGGGCATGATCAGAAGCAAGGTGCCCAGACTCGACTGGTGCAGGGTCGAAACCGAGATCCCGAGAATGATCAACGGCAGCTGCATACGAAGCAATGTCCGGTACAAGCTCTGAAGACGGGTCCTCTCGAGGAACACCGGCAGGAACTCCAGGAAGAGAATGGTCAGGTAGATCATGACGCACCAGCCCACCTCGAAAAGGGGCGAACGGGGATTCCAGAAGATGATGAGATGCCAGATGTTCCACGGCAACCCAAGGTCATAGAGGAGGCCCACCGCCACCGCGGTGTAGCCCAGTAGCGCCGTCAGGATGGCCGGGCGCACAGCATGGTGGTACTTGTCGCGCTTGAAGACATACGCGATGGCGCCGATAACAAAGCCCCCGGCGGCCAAGCCCACGCCCCCCATGACGTCGAAACCCACCCAAAGGCCCCACGGCGTCGTATCCGACAGTGCCGTGGCCGTACCCAGGCCGCGCGTAAAACGGACGATGGTGATTGCGGCCGCGAGCCCCGAGATGAACCACAGGATGCCCTTTGTGATCTGGACTCGCCGAGTCATTGTTCGCCTCCCTCATCCCCGTTGTCATGCGGCGCGATCGGCGCCTTCTCACCTGCCACCCCTTCCGCAAGGCGCATCCTTCGGTCAATGACCCACCACGCGGCAGTCATGAAGGTCGCCATCCCTACGAACTCGAAAGGCACCTTTTTGAGGGCGTTCCAGGTCCGGTCAGGCAACGGCTCGGTTCCGAGATACTTCGGATCCTGCCAGGCGAGAAAGCCCAGGTCCACATGGGAGATGTACAGCACCGAAGTTCCGCCTACCTCGTGCTCTCCCCAGATGTGTTGGATGTATTTCTCAGGCTCGGCAGCAAGTCGCCTCCGTGCCTCGGCAAGCATCTCCTCCCTGGAACCAAACGCCGTTGCCTCCTTCGGACAGGCGGAGACGCACGCCGGTTTATCAATCTCGCCGGACTTGAGCTTGTCGTAACACAGGATGCACTTGCGGACCGATGGATTGATCGAGTTCCACTCGTAATGGGGAATCCCATACGGACACCCCATCATGCAGTAGCGACACCCCATGCAGATGCCTTTGTCATAGATCACCGGGCCCTCGGGCGTCTTTATCAGTGCGCCCACCGGGCATACCGAGACGCACGCCGGCTCGAGACAATGCCGGCACTGTTTGCGCACGTTCACGTCATCAGGACGTCGAAAAATGCTAGTCCAGCGCGTCGCCGAGAGGCCGTCCTTTGAATGCCCCAACCGCGGAGGCTCGTCTTCAACCGGCATGCCATTGATCTTCTTGCACCCGGCCACGCATTCCTCACAGCCGATGCACAGGGTGACATCGTTGAGGATACAGGGATTGTCGATCATACGCCCTCCGATTCCTTCCCGAGACTCAACCGAACGCGCTCACCAGAGCCCGACGGAAACCGCCACCCCAACTCGGACGATGTCTGACTGATCCAGAACAACACCATGTGGACAAGCTTCGAAAACGGCACGAGCAGGATCAGCAGCTCTGCTGAAAGCAGATGAACGAGATAAACCGCTTGGGCGTCGAAGGGGCTCCAGCCCGGGTGTGCAACCCAGAGCCCCGTAACAAACGGCGCGGCGCAGAGCACCGGCAACAACCAATCCTGGGGTTTACTGATCACCCTCGATGCCTGATTGAGCATTCGTCCCAGCAGGAGCCCTCCAGCTGCCACCACAGTCGCCACAGCAAGCCAGTCGGCCACAGTCCCGGGCAGGCTCCACCATGAGATACCGAGTTCCTGCTGCCAGATCGCCACATGACCCGCCAGGAAAACGGGGACGGCGATCACGCCCACATGGAAAATGAAGGACGTGAAGTTGTAGAGACGCCGTTCCTTCCTCTGGAGGTATCTCCACGGCAGGAGCCATTCCAGGTTCCGTCTCAGGGCCAAGCCCCAGGGAACCACCTGATCTCCGGCACGTCGAAGGGCCCAAAAAATCTCCCACACCTGAAGGAGCACATGGCGCAGCAGTCCCAGTGCCATGGCAAACAGCACAAAGAGAAGCAGCGGTCCGCGGGCCAGTGCGATCCAGTATTCGAGCATTTCGTCCTCCTCAATCCAGCACGATGGCCTTGTAGATGAGGTCGTGCAGTCCCACGACCTCTACATCGGTCAGTCCGTTGTCCTGACAGACTTCCCGAAGCTGCTTTTTGCAGTTGGCGCAAGGGGCGATCACATAGTGCGCACCTGTCGCAGCGATCTGCTCGGCCTTTTTGGATCCCACCACGTGGGTACGATAGGGGCGCAGCTCGTCGACTGAAACCGTGCCACCACCACCACCGCAACAGAGGTTCCACTTGCCGTTGGGAGTCATCTCGACAAAGTCCTTGCAAAAGGCGCGAATCAGCTCCCGAGGTTGGTCCACGACCCAACCACTCCTCGCCAAGTTGCATGGATCGTGATAGGTCACCCTCTCCGTGACAACGTCTGGATCGAATTTGATCTTTCCCTCCTTGAAGGCGCGGTGGGTCAACTCCATGATGTTGACCACGGATGGCGCTGAAGCACCACCGCCGAAGGTCTTGACAAATGCTTTGGCCGAACGCGAAGCGTGGCCGCACTCACCAATCAGGATCTTCTGGGCGCGGAGCCTTTTTGCCTGATCCACCTCTTCGCGGAGACACCGCTCGAGAATCCAGTCGCTGTAAAAGAGCCCGTAATTGATTCCGTCCAGAAACTCACTGCTGATAGTCCAGGCGTCCCCGAGTCCTATCGCGTTGAGCGTGACGGCGATCCCCATCAGGGTCTCCGCTTCCATCAGGTAGTCGGAGACAGGCGCGTAAAAGATGAACTCCCGATCCTGTTTGTCAATCGGGAACTTCACCTCAATACCCTTGTCGTCCTGGATCTCCTCCTCCA
>JAGLDW010000498.1 GCA_023145395.1 Lentisphaeria bacterium
ATTGGTCAACGCCAGAACGGCAAACGGCAAGGCCAGGCGTCCCCGACACCTCAGAGGACCCCGTGTGCCCTGGCGTTAGACAAAAGCGCTACACACAACCGAATTGCATGTAACCGGCTTTTAGGAGTAAATATTCGGTGAAGACGTTTCGGTTGTTAGGGGCAACCGGTGCTGTTGCCTTTTTGGTGCTGCTAGAGCTGGACACACAATCTGGGTCGTGCGATATTACCGCATGGTCATGGCATTGGACAATGAGATAATCCGCCTACGCAAGGAGGCGGGTAGGTTCCGCTCACTGCACGGACGAGCGAAGAAGCGCCTTGATGATCAGCGTGCGAAACACCGCGATAAGATAGCGAAGCTGAAGGCTGAGCACAAGGCTCGGGAAGAGGCGCTGAAGAGGAAAGTGCTCGAGCTGAAGCTGCAGGTGAAGAAAGTACAGGAACTGCATTTCGGCAAGTCCAGCGAGAAGAGCCGGAGTTTTTCGGGTGACTTGGGTGCTGGTCGATCTAAGCACAAAAAAAAGCGTCCCCGCGGCCAGCAGCGCGGCCGCAAAGGGCACGGTCGCCGCCTGCATGCGGAGTTGTCTTGCGAAGACGAGTTGCACGATCTTTCCGCAAACGAGAGGAAATGCCCCGTCTGTGGGTTGCCGTATCAGGCGACCGTTCTGGAGAATGTTTCGGAAGAAGTCGAGTTTGAAGTCCGCCTGTACCGCCGCAGGAAACACCGCCCCCAGTATAAGCCCAGCTGTTCTTGCCACGGCATACCGGCTCTGAACTGTTCGCCCGTTCCTCCGCGTGCTTTCACAAGAAGTAGTTATTCGGACAACTTCTGGGTCGAGATTCTTCTACTCAAGTACGAATATCAGCTGCCCTTGGAACGCATTGTTGGTTTGCTGACCGGCCATGGTCTGCATGGTGTGGCCCCGGGAACACTATGCGGGGGTATCGTGCGTGCCGCGCAGATGCTGACCCCGTGGCACGATGCGGTGGTCGAGCACAATAAGGCTGCGCTGTTGCGCCACATGGACGAGACCGGCCTGAAAGTATTCGTGGTATTGGAGGGCAAGAAGAGTCAGCTATGGTGCCTGTGGCAGTCTTCCACGAAAGACACTTGCGTATTCTTTCTTTCTCCCTGCCACAATGCGGATATTCCGGAAGCGTATCTGCTGGACTCTCCGGAAGAAGGCACGGTCTGCGTTGATCGTCACAAGGCATACTCGCACCTTAAACAGGCACTCGCCTACTGCTGGGCACATGTCAGACGCGATTTTGTCAAGCTTGCGCGTAGCGAACGCGGGTCACTGGGTTGGGCCATTGGCTGGATAAAGCGGATCAAGGGTCTCTATCGGCTTAATCGCGGGCGGATCGCCGCGAAGAACAGTCCCGAAGCACTTTCCGAAGCTCAGGTCGCCTTGCGCGGGGCTCTCAGAGAGATCGAACAGCAGTGCGGGGAAGAACTGAGCCGGCCGTACAACTGGACGACGGTCAATCGTCGCAAAGTCCTGGAAAGCATGCAGCGGCACTGGGAGGGGCTGACCGTGTTCCTGCGCGACCCCGATATTCCCATGGACAACAACTTTGCCGAGCGCCTCTTCAGGCCGGTGGCCAATTTTCGCAAAGCGTCCTACGGTGTTCACAGCAAAGAGTTCGGAGAGATCACCGCGCTGCTGCTTTCCGTTTTCGCCACCCTGAGGTTGAACGGGATCGCGCCACGTGCATTCTTAGTCGAATACTTCGCGGCAGTTGCGGCCGCGGGAGGCGCGAACACCGATACAGCGGTCGCGTTTCGGCCCTGGAATCTACCTGAAGATCTCAGGAAACGGCTTGTTCGAGTAAAGGATCCGCCCGACAGCTCATGAAAATTTCTACATACTGTGGCCGTCCGTTTCCTGAAGATAATCTCCGTTTAATCCGTCAAATTATTGACGCCGAAGATCGCCCGAATCGCGCCGAGATCTCCCGGCGTGTATGCCGCGGACTTCAGTGGTTGCGGCCCGATGGACGTCTCAAGGACATGAGTTGTCGCGTCGCGCTGCTACGCATGCACCGTGAAGGAGTGATCCGCCTGCCGCCACCTGTGAAAGGCAATGCCAATGGCCACCGAGGCAAGCGCATCACCCACCGCAGCGATCCCGGATTGCCCGTCACCGACGGTGCCGGCAAACTGCCAGCCCTGCGACTTGAGCTGGTCTGCGGACAGCAGTCTTCGTCGCTGTGGAACGAGTACATCCACCGCTACCACTACCTGGGGTATCAGCCGCTGCCTGGCGCTCAACTACGCTATCTGATCATGTCCGCCGACCAGGTCCTGGGGGCGCTCGGCTTCGGAGCCGCAGCGTGGAAAACCGCACCGCGCGACCAGTGGATCGGCTGGACACCAGAACAGCGCAAGAGCAACCTTCACCTCGTTGTCAACAACGCCCGGTTCCTCATCCTGCCCTGGGTGACTTCGCGCAACCTGGCGAGCAAAGTGCTGGCCAGGGCGGCGCGGCGGCTGGCAGCCGACTGGGAACTCAGATACTCATACCGTCCTGTCCTGCTCGAAACCTTTGTGCAGAAAGATCGATTCGCGGGCACGTGCTACAAGGCGGCAAACTGGACATACCTCGGCGACACCAAAGGCAGAGGCAAGCTGGATGTGCGTCACGAAAACGCCGTACCCATCAAAGCGGTGTTCGTCTACCCCCTCGTCCCGAATTGCAAAAACCAGCTCGCCCAGTGAGTTCCCCACACGCTCAGGCACACATCTATGCCGGAACGTCTTCACCGAATATTTACATTTATTTATGGTTTACATGCAATAGACATATGCTTACCATTTGTATTTAACGTCTTTGTGGTTGACAAGACGACCGGGCCTGGCATATTGATGGCGGTTTTCTCCTCAGCGTCCGGCTTCACAGCTTCAGCGGAGGCCTACTATGCGCCTGCCCCGACCTCGGATCGATAACTGTTGCGTGCATGTGACTCACCGTTGTCAGGAACGACGATACCTGCTTGGCACAGACATCGACCGGAAGCAATACGTCAAGAGGCTTTGGCAGGCGTCACAGCGCTTCCGGACAGTCCGTCTGCTGGACTATGTCGTCACCTCGAACCACATCCATCTTCTCATGTGGGTTCCCAGGATTGCCGATCTGTCGGAGATGATGAAATGGCTGCAGGGCACATCTGCCGGGGACTACAACCGGCGCGTCGGCCGCGAGGGTGCCTTTTGGCGAGGACGTTTCCATCCCACATTGGTCGAGACCGGCAGTCATCTGAGCCGCTGTCTTTTCTACCTGGACATGAACATGGTCCGCGCCGGTGTTGTGCCCCACCCACGGCAGTGGCGTTTCGGCGGCTACCATGAACTGAACGGCAACCGGAAGCGGTACCGGATTATCGATTTCAACCGTGTATTGGACTTACTGGCCATCCCGGATGTGACCGCATTCCGGCGCTGGTACGAAGCGACATTGGCAGAGCTTTGCCTGCCGGAGGAGCACCCTCGCGAACCCCATTGGAGTCAAGCATTCGCGGTGGGCAGCCGAACGTGGCTATGCCAACTGGCCGGCGGCGACTCCGAAATAGAAGAACACATCAGGCCACTCAGTAACACGACTGAAAATGATCAGGAGACCAC
>JAGLDW010000499.1 GCA_023145395.1 Lentisphaeria bacterium
AGCTGCTCTACCACTGAGCTACACTGGCCTGTCTTTCAGACGGATGCATACTATGTATTCCCGGCTTTCAGGTACAAGTCGCCCCGCCGCCTTTTTCCGTGTCGGGAGCAGTCGGAGAGGCGGCTTTGGCTTTGGGACGGCTGTACAGAAGATAGGAGCCGACGCCCAGTGCTGCGAGCAACGCAGCCGCATGCACGACTTGCCCCACAATCGGGACCAAGCCGCAGAGAAGAAGCAATCCCCCCCCCGTGACAACCGCGTGGACGCCGCAGTCCTGCCGCGCGCTCTGCATCGAGGCGAGAACCGCCTCTCCCAGCAACTGCGACAACGCAGTCAGCCCCAGCAGGAGAACATATACGAACACCGCCACCACCACGATCGCAACCCCACCTCCAAGCGCCTCGGACATCTTGCTCAAAACCGCCACCAGACCAAGCAGCGCCAAAGCGACTGCGGATCCGAACAGCAGGCTGCGGGTGGGTGCAACGCGCAGTCTGTCGCATCCCTTCCGAATGGCGACCGGTCGCAGAACGGTCAGGAGGACCTGTATGGCGAGAAGCCCCGCCGACGCACACAGAAAGAGCAGAAGAACGGACGACAGTCCCCCCTTCTTCGCCACCTGCTCCCCCGGTGCGGCCCAAGTCTGCAATGTGCCAACTATAATCCATGCCGCACCTGCGGCTCTGCATGTGAATGTTTTCATCGGATGCTCCTTTCACGCTGGGAATCCAGAAAGACGATGGAACAGAGCAGAAGCATGGCGGACAGAACGCCAGCCAGTTCGGGAATGCCGAGGGCAAACGCGCCACCCCGGAAGTCGGGAACAACACCGCCGAACACGTCAGCGGAGGACCACTCCGTGACAAGGCTCGACAACCAATCCATGGCTAGGGGCGTCCAGGTCGGATGGAACAGAGAGGCCACCGCCACCACCACAAAAACAGCCGCCGCAATGCCAAGGCTGAACAAATGGCCGCGCGACGCGGCGGTGTCAGCTGACTCGCTGCCGACCGACCTCATGATCCGTTCGGTCAGGTTCTGCGGCATCTGGGCCAGCGCATCCTCGCGGAAGACCTGTGCCAAAGCCTGCACAGCCTCCAGTTCCTGCAAGCAGTGGTCGCATTCGGCCGCATGCGCCTCGAGCAACGCCTGCTCCCTTTCGTCCAACCATTCATGGTCCGCGATCAACTCGCGATAGACATCGCAATCTCGTGTTTTCATGGGCTCGTCGTCCTCCATTCCGCCAGGCCATCGGCCAGCAGGCGTTTTCGTGCCCGGTGGAGCGCCACTTTCACGGCCGTCTCCGTCATGGACAGGCTGCCAGCCACCTCTCGGCAGCTCATTTCGGCGAGGTAGTACAGACTGCAGACTTCGCGTAGAGTTCTGGGCAGACGCCCCACAAACTGCCGCACCACGCCTCTGCGCTCGGTTCCAAGCACAGCTGCGCGGGGGCTGGGCGCGCTGTCTCGATCCAGGGCAGTGTCGTTGTCCGTGATTTCCACTGTCGGACGTCTAGTGCGCGCAATGTTTCTGGCGCAGTTCGAGGCGATGCGGACGAGATAGGGTCGAAGAGGTCTGCGCGGATCGTACTGCACCAAGTGTCTGTGGAACCGGATGAAGCCATCCTGCACGGCATCGGACGCATCGGACGCATTGTGCAGAACCGCGTAGGCGCAGGCGAACATGTCGCGCTGATAGCGTTCCACAATGGCACGGAAACCGGACTCGTCCCCGTCTAGGGAACGGGACACGAGTTCCGCATCCGATGCTGTCTGTTCCATTTGGGCCATAAACCGTCTCTCGTCAAACATCCGCTGGGCACATGATACACTAGGATCTACCCGGTAACCGCTGCAAAGGTTACACCCACCTCGCACATCGCGCGAGATATTCAGTGGCTCGGGCCCTCCGGGACCGAGGGTGATCGTTGCGTGCTGACTCGCGGGTCCGGGACGTCCCGCACCACCAAGAAAAAAGCCCCACCGTCGCCGGGAAGGCGGACAGTGGGGCTTTTGAGCTCTTCAGAAGATCCTAGCCGACAAGCTCGGCCATCAGATCGACGGCACTCGCGGCGTCGGGGGCATAGCCATCGGCGCCAATCTCATCGGAGAAGCTCTGGGTGAGAGGTGCTCCACCAACCATGATCTTGACCTTGTCGCGAAGCCCCGCTTCGGTGAAAGCGTCAATCGTCGCCTTCATGTTGGTCATCGTGGTCGTCAGAAGCGCGCTCATGCCAATCGCATCTGCGTCGTTCTCCTGGACTCCCTTTACAAACTGTTCGGGCGTGCAGTTGACGCCAAGATCGATGACTTCATAGCCAGCGCCCTCGAGCATCATGCAGACGAGGTTCTTGCCAATGTCGTGGAGATCGCCCTTGACCGTGGCGCAGCACACTGTGCCCTTGGCCTTGACGCCGGCCGCCAGCAGCAGAGGCTTGACCAGCTCCATGCCGGAATTCATCGCGCGCGCCGCAATCAACACCTCGGGGATGTAGACCTCGTTGCGCTTGAAACGATCGCCAATGACGCTCATCCCCGCGACAAGACCGTCGTTCAGGATCTCGGAAGCGTCAATGCCATCGTCGATGGCCTTCTGAGTGAGTTCCTTAACAACGGGCGCTTGCCCTTTGATGAGGGCCTCTGCGAGTTGTTCGAGGATTTCTGCTGCCATGGTCTTTGTCTCCGTATGGGTTGCCTGCACAGCGATTCTTGTGTGTCTGTGGATTGTTCCATCTCTCGCAGAACCAAAATCCCACACATTCAATCCGTAAATATAGTGCGAGACTGTTACAAGCAAGGCGTCACAAAGAAAAAATGCAGGGGCAGGAAAGCAGGAGCTGACGCGATAATCGGTCATTGGTCATCGGTCAGCGATCACCGGTCAGCGATCACCGAACACCCTTCCACCCTTACTCGCTTTCTAGCACGGGTCCAGCAGGTCTTGTCCCCCTGCTTCCCGATTAATTTGGGTGAAGAACGATTCCATGAAAGTGTGGCGGGCCAGAGCCAGGCGTCGTCCGGTCTCCGTGAGCATGCGTCCGCGCACATGGCGAAGCTTCACCAAGTACTCGCGATAGGCGGAATCCTCGGTGCTGTAGCTGTCGGAGCCCAGTGCTTCGTCCTCTCGATTGTGGACACGCGCGCCGATTCGTCCCGCAAAATGAAAGGAACGTGCGATGCCGATGGCACCGATGCTGTCCAGCTTGTCGGCGTCGAAGATGATACGTGCCTCGACCGTGGTCGGCGCACCATCCCCACGATTGCGGAAACGGTGCGTCCTCACACAGTCGGCGACATGCTGCATGAAGGAATGGTCTGTGACACCCAACTCCTCGAGAATTCCCATTGTCAGTTCCCCGCCCCGCTTGGCATGGCAGGTTTTTCCCTGGTTCGCCAGTTCCTCCGGGCGCCCGATATCGTGGAGAACGGCGGCGCACTCCACCACAACCAGATCCGCCTCCTCCGTCTCGCAGATCCGCCGGGCATTGCCGAGAACGCGCAGGGTGTGATCCCAGTCGTGACAGGCTGGACTGGCTTCGAGAATGGTTTTCGCGGCCTGGGCCACGCCGTCGAACAGAGAGACGGAATCCGGGATGTCATGATTGGTTTCTACAGACAATTGAGCGGTTCCTTTCGTCGTTTCGGTAAAATCCTGTGGTACTGTACACTCGCACTGCATGGCGACACGGAAGCTGGACGACAAACGGTCCGACACGGCACGAAGGAGGCACGAGTATGCTCGCAAGCATGACATCCGACTACGCGACGGGAACCGGCTGTCCCGAGCCCTACCTGCACCGCATCGCCGAGGCGGGGTTCACGCACACTCATTGGTGTCATCAATGGTGCACGGACTTTCTCTACTCCACCTCGGAAATCGACCAGATCGCTGCCTGGTTGAAGGCGTACGGCGTGCAACTCCTCGACCTGCACGCCTCCCACGGCATGGAGAAGGGATGGGTCTCCGAACGGGAATACGAACGTCTGTCCGGCCTCGAGCTGGTGGCCAACCGGATCGAGATGACAGCCCGACTTGGCGCCGACGTGATCATCCTGCACATCCCCACCGAACCGGAAGAGGCATCCTGCGCGCAGGCGTTTCGTGAACGCCTCTGGCGCTCGATCGACAACCTGCTGCCTCTCCTCGGAAACTGCGGAGTCCGCGTCGCCTTCGAAAACATGAGCCACGACAATTTTCCGCTTCTGCGCGAGGTGGCGGCACGCTTTTCCGCAGACCGGGTCGGGATCTGCTACGACGCCGGACACGGAAACATCGGCGACAATGACGGACTCGGCGACCTGGAGAGTCTGAAGGACCGTCTCATCTCCGTGCATCTGCACGACAACGATGGCACAGGCGACCAGCATCTGCCCTTGTTCGACGGCACGATTGACTGGCCGCGCCTCGCCCGCATCATCGCCAGCTCCAGCTACAGCAAGCCCCCCAATCTCGAGTCGGCCATCCGCGCATCGGCATACGAGGACGAGAGGGAGTTTCTGCGGCATGCCTACGAGGGTGCGCAACGATTCGCCAAGATGCTGGAAACCGAACGCGCCGCCCACCAGGAAACAACGAAAAGAGACAAGTGACAATGGGCGACATCGCACAAGAAGGCACCACTGTGGACAACGCCTTCACGGTTCGCAAATGGCAATTCGGCATTGCCTACGACGGCACTTCGTTCAACGGCTGGCAGGTTCAGCCTGGACAGAGAACCGTGCAAGGGGAAGTCCTCGATCGGCTGCGCCGCATCTTCGGCGATCCCGAGCTACGCCTCTACGGCATGAGCCGTACCGATTCGGGTGTTCACGCGCTGGATCAGCAGGCCAGTTTCACCGCCGCATCGCCACCGGGCATGGACGCCGAGCGGTTGCGCTACATTCTAAACCGCTGGCTTCCCGCATCCATCAAGATCACCCATGCCCGCGAGGCGGAGCCGGACTTCCACGCACGCCACTCCGCAAAGGGCAAGGGCTATACCTACGTGCTCTACACAGGCGACAAGATCAACCCACTTTTCGCCAACTATGTATGGTCCTGCGCCTGGAAGATCGACATCGCACGCATGCAACAGGCCGCCAAGCACTTCGAGGGACTCCAGGACTTCGGATCCTTCGCCACCAATGCCAACCGAGAGATCAGCACCTTCGTGCGAGAGCTTCACCGCGTCGAAGTCCTCCCCATCGGCGATCTTGTCTGCTTCAACGTCGTGGGAAAATCGTTTCTCTACAAGATGGTGCGCGCGATTGTGGGCTGGCTGGTGTTTGTCGGGCGTGGCATGGCCGAACCGGACGACACGCTGCGTGTGCTCCAGGCGCGCGACCGCTGCGCCGCCGATGCCAGCGCCCCCGCCCAGGGACTGTTCCTGGCCAAAGCGTTCTTCGACGAGAACGAGTGGCGCGACTACACGCCCAAACTGCCCCCATTCACTTGGTAGAGACATAGAACTCATGATCCATACACGCCAGATTATTCGGCTTTCTCTTTGTCTGTGGGGCAGCCTGCATCTCTCCCTTTTTGCCTGGACGGATGAAGGGCAGAACATCCAGCGTGATGCCCTGGAGCTGCTGGAGAACCGTGAATGCGCAGAGGCCGGTTTTGGCATGCGGATGGAAGGCGTGGAGGAGACCGACACCGGGATGCGTGTGACGACAACGGGCGCGGTCTTCCATTTTGACAAGACCGAACGGACGTTGGACGTGGACCAGCGCGTGGGCAGATCACGCCGACTCCTGAAGCTGCGCTTTCAGCAGGATGTGCCCTGGGCGGACCTGAAGATTGTGAATAGCACGGAAGGGGCGGCTTGGCTCGCTGCCGGAGTGGACGATGCCTTCCGGTGCCGGGTGAACTGCGATTCGCTGCTGATGCTTGCCTGCGCGAAGCCGACGACGGTGACCGTGGAGCTTGCCTTCGAGCCTCTGAGCTTTGTGTCGCTGGCGGACCGCTACTCCTTCCTCGACAGCTACGGCGGGGTTGGCATCCACCCCGTCACCGTCAAGACGTTCCTGGTCGGGAAGAAAATAGAAATCGCCGTGCCCACGAGCAGCCGGAACACGTGTTCCATATCCCCGACCGGCACGCTTCGCTACCAACTCGACGCGAACCAGGTTCTCTGGATATCCGTGGCGCCACCCAAGCCCTACGACTGGGCACAACGCCCATCGGCCACCCGGAATATCGCGTTCTACACGTGGTATAGGGACCGGGCGCCAAAGGCCCAGGAGATCGCGCGGTGGGCGAAGTTCTGCAACGTGCTTCTGCTTCAGTCACCCGATGCCAGTCTGTACGAGGAGCCCGAGCAGTGGCGCAAGGCCGGGCTGGGAGCCATGTCCACCACGCTGATGCCCAGGGACAAGGTGAAGTTCAAGGGGATCGTGGAGACCGCCCACAAGCATGGCATGAAACTCGTGATGAACGCGGGCGCCAACTATTTCCTGGCGCCCCGGCGGATGGGGCCACCGACGGCGGAAGGCATGCGCTATTGCCGGGGATCCGCGGCAACCAATTTCGAGGGATTGCACGCAGAACTCGTGCAGCTCAAGCAGGAGTTCGGGATTGATGGCGCCTACTTTGACGAGCTATACCCGACCAACACGGTTCGCGCCTACAAAGCGGTCCGGAGACTCCGGGCGCTGTTTGGCGACAGTGGGGTCCTAGTCGAACACCATGACATGAACTTCCACGGCGTGACCTGTCCACCTGCGACGCTCTGCTGGCACACCGCACAGGTCGCCGGGGAGGCGCTGCCCCGGTACTACAATCACCGCGGCTGGCTTAGGTACGCCTGCTCCACATACAATTTTGCGAACTGCAACGACTACCTGCTGAACAACTTTCGTGGCTACTTTCGCCTGAGTGGAGAGAAACATCATCTGGATGCGGCGCTTGAGGACAAGTGTGGCGACTACAACATCTACCAGTTCCACGCCGCATGGTGGGAGACGCTGCCGTTTCACCAAGGCTATTTCACGAAGCATGTCCAGCCCGCATGGCAACGCTATTCCAAACGCATGGTCCAACTCGACACGGAGCAGCAGCGGGCGCATGTGGAGCGTGTGCTTGCCCGAGAATATGCGCAGCCCCGGGCCAAATGGCAGGCGTTTCTCGCAGGGCTGACCACGGACAAGCTCTCCAAGCCGCGCTTTTCGCTCACCTTCGACAAGGCGCTCGCCGCACAGGGCGAGGTGGGGCAGGCTACGCGAAAGGAACTGGGCAATGGCTGGTCTGTCTTCTTCGGTCCGAAGAGCGAAGGGCGGATTGCCTTGAAAGACGAAACACTGGAGATCACGGCGAACGCGGACAGCTGCGCATACATTGAGCGACCGCTGCCGGCGGATGTCCAGGTGATCGAATGCCGCCTCAAGGCCAGTCCAGACTGCGGCATGACCTATGGGCCCCGAATCGGCCTGCGCTGGACAAGCGGCAACCCGCACGATATCCGCACGGGCTACTTCCCGCATTTCAAGATGGGGCTCACGCAGAAAGGCACGCTCGCCGTACAGCATCAGCGCTCGCCAAATGTGCACATCGAGGGATTTCCCGTCGGGCAATGGCAGGCGGTGCGATATCGCTTCATCGAAGACTACGTCATTGGCGAAGTCCAGAGCGAAGACGGTGCCTGGCGTCCTGTGCAGATCATGCTTGTGCCCGCCCCCCCAACGTCCGTCCTCTTCGGGAAGACCGCAGACCTGAATCGCGATCTGGACGCAGGCGGAAAGCGGAGCACATGCTGGATTGACCGAGTCACCGTGCGTTGAACTGCCGGGGAAGACCGCAGCGCTGGGCGGATTCGTGGGCCACGATGCTGGAGGGCCTTGTCGAAGCTTGTTGGCACTGGCCGTGCCGCCATCGCACCCGTCGTCATGCCCAGTGGTTCCCTGCTCTCATTTTCCCCCCACAAAACTACTTCGGCGTTCCGCGTTCCGGGTCGTCAGACTTGACTGCGGGCTCGTAGTCCACATCGACGAAGTAGCTCATCTGCTTGTAGATCTTGCTGGGGAGACGGCCTAGGTCCTCGAAACTGTAGAGGCCGGCCTCGCGACGAATGCCGTCGTGCACGATGGGGGAGGGGAAGACGCCTTCGGTGGCAACATAGTGGCTGCCAGCGGTGTAGGACACAGTGAACATCTCCCCCGTGCGGACGCCGAGCGGCTTGGGCAATGCCACGCTCCGCCATCCGCCGCCCGGCTTCTCGGGGATCTCCGCAGAGCACTGCAGGATGCCGTCGCTGTCCCAAAGCCGCAGCGTATGGGATCCCGTTTCGCTTCTTGCCTGATAGAAACGCAGGGCGTTGATTCGACCCGGCTTGGTGATTGAGAATCTGAGTCCAAGTTCGACTCGTCCCTTGGCGTCGAGCGTCTCCGGGGAGCGCCCGTAAAGCAGCATCCCGTCCTCGGCCACGGGTTCGGGCGGTGGTGCGCTCACGAGTCCCAGGGCATGGCCGATGACAAACTCCAGGGCAGTTGTCGCGTCGTCTATGGTTGTGCTATGCCCTCCCTCTTCACGGAGAATCAGCAGGACCTTCCGGTCGAGCTTGCGGAGAATGCCTGCAAGACGCTTGACGCTGTCCGGCGGCACGGATTTGTCCTGGCCGCCGGCTGTGATGGCCACGGGCATGGTGAATGCCTCGGGGTGGTACTCGGCGCTGCGTTTCTTATACTCCAGCGGAATCTCCGTCTTCGTGCCTCCGAAGGAAGCGCGAATCGCATCCTGGAAATGGTCGTACTCGAGATGATTGGCCGTGCCATTGCACGAGCAGACACCGGCAACGAGGTCGGGATGCAGCGCGGTGAAGGTCAGGACGGAACTACCGCCCATGGACTCGCCAACCAGGAAAACGCGATCGATCCGGTAGGTGTCGCGGAGGATGTCGATGAGCTGGAGCATGTCCGCCTCGGCTTTGGGACCCATCCACGACGTCTTGGCCCGGTAGTCCGGCGACACATAGATCATACCGTGTTTGGCAGCCATTTTTCTCGCTGCGATAGCAGACCCGAACTTGTCCGTGGCATACTGCCAGCGGTCGGCGCCATGTCCATGCAGAGCGATCATCAAATGGTGAGACTCGGCCGCGGAAAAATCCGGCGGCAGGCGCAGAACGTAGCGCTGGACCGTCTGGTCGATCTTGGCTGTGAAGGTGAGGTCCCGGGGTGTCCCCAACTCCCCGGCACACACGGCCAAAGGCAGCAGGGCGCCACCCACAAGCCCCAGCCAAACCTTGGCGGGAGTCACGCCAGCGTGGTTGCAGTGTTTCATCGTTTGCATCTCCATACAAAAACAACAGTCCCGCAGTGCGGGCGCAATACGTTTCGCGCACCCTTTTCTGACTACCAGAGGTGTCCGCAATCGAGGCAGTGATTCGGCTGGCGCAGAAAGAAAAGGGGAAGACCAAGAGCAAAGAGGCTAAGCAGGAAAAGCGGCAAGGGGACGTGCTTGAAATAGGTTTTCACGCGTTCGGTCTTCAGGGAATGACACTGTGGGCATGCAACCCCAGTCCAAGAGCTGTAGGGGAGCAGATCCGCATCGATCACAACCTGCATCGCCGTCTCGAAATCCTCGGGGGCGACTCGCACCACACCAGCCACGCGGGCGGGTTTCGTCACCGAGCGCGTCATGGCGCAGGTTGCGGAAACAGCCTGTTTCGCAAGCTCGTCCACCAATGCCTTGGCCTGTGATTCGAACTGGAATTGTGCGATTTGAATCATATGCATGCCTTCTCTGGAACGATCCGCGCCCCTCCAACTGTAGGGCTAGCATCGGTATTGCGCAATGGACACGCGGTTTGATGTCGCCACCCGTTGCCAACCGGTCCATCGCGCTCTATTGTCCAAGATGCCTTTCCGCGAACTGCGCAGAGGGTCGCAGGAGTTTTCAACGAGGAGCGAAAAGATGAAGCGTCTGGTTGTTTTTCTGATCACTGGGATGGTTCTGTTGTCGGCTGGCTGTGCGTCAAATGCACCTCGTCCCGCATTGCGCACGCGTGCCATCGCGGTGCTGCAAGCAGGTTTTTCGAGTGAGGAGTTCTGGCCGAGCATGCATGCGGCGGAGGCGCTGACAGCGGCCGGACTCAGCGACGTCGTGATCCGGGGTCTGAAACCGCGGCTAGCGGTCGAAACGGACGACCAGAGACGCTGCGGGCTCAGCCGGGAGATCATGCGGGCAGGCGACCTCGGACCACTGGCAGGCATGGCGAAGATCCTGAAGAACCCGAAGACGAATGCACCAGTGCATGTGTGCGAGAGTTTATTCAAGGTCCATCAGGTCGGCGACTTGGCGGCGATGCGGCAGCACGCGGCGTCTGAGAACAAGAGCGAAGCGCTCATGGCCGCGGGGGCGTTGGCCAGAGCGGGGGAGAAGGGCGAGCTAGTTCGCATTCGCGCGCTTCTGATGCCACCTCACAGCCTCCAGACCCGCCGCATCTCGGCATGGTTGCTCGGGCAGCTCGGCGACAAGAGCGACTGGAGGGCGCTGCGGGAGTTTGCGGAGTCCGCGACTGGCTCCGATGAGCCATTGGCCGCGCCCTTTGCCTGGTATGCACTGGCCAAGCTGGGGGAGCCCGCCGCGCAGAAGATCGTGATCGCCAACTTGTCGAACGACAACAAGACGATCCGCACCTATGCCGCGCAGACGCTCGGCGTGTACGGCGCGCCAAAGCACCTTCCCCTGCTCGCCGAAATGCTCGAGGACGAGACCGCAGACACGCGTATTCGTGCGGCGGAAGCCATCGTGCGCATCACAAATCGCGCACGCTAAAAAGACGCAATGCCCCACCGCCCCACAACCGCAACCCATGCCCACTGAGTGTCAAACCCGATGCAATCCTGTGGTGATTTTCAAGATCTGACGCCCCCCGTGGTGCTGAACGCCGTCGAGGAGGTGCTGTCGTGCCGCCTGGCGCCCTTCACCCACGCGCACAACAGCTACATCAACCGCGTCTACGAACTGGAGCGAGACGACGGCACGCGCATCATCGTCAAGTTCTACCGGCCCGGACGCTGGACATTCGAGGCGTTGGTTGATGAACACGATTTCGTGCTGGACTGCTTCGAAGCCGAGATCCCCGTGGTGCCGCCGGACGATCTGGGCGACGGCGTGACCCTCGGCGAAGTCGATGGCGTGTACTTCGCCGTGTTCGAAAAGCGTCGTGGGCGCGAGTTCGAGGTGATTGACGACACGGGCTGGCAGCGTCTGGGGCAGATCCTCGGGCGCATGCATGTCGTGGGAGACGAGTACGAGGCCGAGCACCGCATTGTCATGCACCCTCGGGAATCCACGATTCGCGACATCCGTCAGCTTCGAGAGGGCGGGTTCGTGACTGGTGCGGGGCAGAATGTCTTCTTCGACACGGCAGACCGGATATTGGAGTATATCACGCCTCTGTTCGACGACGTGCATCTTCAGCGCATTCATGGCGACTGCCACTGCCAGAACATTCTCGAGCGTCCGGAGGAAGGACTCATGCTCATCGATTTCGACGACATGGTGACGGGCCCGACCGTGCAGGACATGTGGATGCTTCTGCCCGGCCACGCGCACGAGTGTCGGCGCGAGATTCATCTGATCCTGGAGGGCTACGAGATGTTCCACGAGTTCGACGATCACACGCTGCGTCTGATCGAGCCGTTGCGGGCCATGCGGATGCTGTATTTTCTCGCCTGGTGCAGTCGCCAGTTGGTGGATCCCAACTTCACCCGCAAGTTCCCGGAATGGGGAACGGACAGTTTCTGGTCCCGTCAGGCGAATGATCTGCAGCAGCAGCTAAACCTTATTCAGGAGCATGCATGAGGGATTGCGGCACATTCGCATCACCCTTTCCTCCCTCCGTGCGGACGGTCGGCATCTGTGCGCTCTGTGGCGTGGCCGATCGGGAGCGGGCGGCGCAGGGAGTGGCTCGGCTCGAGTCCTGGGCGCTGAACGTGCGGATGGATGCGCTGGCCGATGCGCCAGAACGGTTTCTCGCCGCCGACGACACCACGCGAGCCCGACGATTCAACGAACTTGTGCGGGTGCCGGAGGTCGATCTGATCCTGGCTGCACGCGGGGGCTACGGAAGTGCCCGTGTTCTGGACTTGATTGACTGGGAGGCGCTGCGGGAGCGGCGGATTCCCGTCGTGGGCTACAGCGACATGACTGCATTTCACCTGGCCGCTTTCGGAAAAGGGATTGCCACTGGCGTCTCGGGCCCCATGTTGGCGGGGTATTTTGCCCGTTCTGCGGACTCCGCAGAGGAGATTTGCGGACTCCGCACGGTGTTTTCCAGCCTGGCGGACGTGCTTGGAGAAGTGCCCACTCGCGTATCTTTGCGATCGCTAAGGTCGGGTATTGCGCGGGGACCACTGGTGCCAGCCAATCTGGCCATTCTCTGTTCGCTGGTGGGGACGGATCATCTGCCCTCCCTTCGCGGCTGCATTCTGGCGCTGGAGGACATCAACGAGGCGGCCTACCGCATTGACCGTTTCCTGAACCAGCTTTTGCAGGCCGGAGTGCTGGAGACGCTGGGGGGATTGGTGTTCGGCCAGTTCACGGACTGCGAGGACGCCGAGTTCATTCCGGCTGTGCTTGCGGACTTCGCACGGCATGTGTCCGGTCCCGTTGCAGCCGGACTTCCGTTCGGACACGGTTTCCCGTCTCTCAGCCTGCCTGTCGGTCCGAACGCCAGACTTGCGGTCGATGATGACAAGGCCGTTCTGGAGATTCGCGCGTAATGCGGACAGGCCGTGAGCCGCGCCCTGCCAACCCCGCAGTCCACCGTCCCCTGGAGGGCGAGCGGCCCGCGAGCCGTGCCCTG
>JAGLDW010000005.1 GCA_023145395.1 Lentisphaeria bacterium
GCAACGAAGCGGATGGCCGTGCGCGGCGGCGCCTCAGTCCTGCCAGAATGGTCCGGGCACGCATTCGATGGCACACTCGGCTTGACTCTGGACTGCCCCTCCGACTGCCTGGACGGCTACCCGAAGTCGATAGCTGCCCGGCTTGATCCCGCTGGTGTCCAGCAGCAGGGTGTCACCATCCACGAGATCCTGCGTTTTCTCCACCCGGGAGCGTCCCTTTTCGTCGAGCAGGACCATCTTGGTCACAAATGTTCCTCTGGTGTCGGGACGTTTGCCCATGAGCGTCAGATTCACGGCCAGACGGGACTGGGGGAGCAGCAGGGACGCGGGCACATCCACCGCGCGGATCATGGGCGCTTTGAAACGCAGCAGTTTCACTTCGGCCACATCGAAGGTCAGATTCGTGCCGTGCGCGTAGTTGCTTTCTCCAATGAAAAACTGGACCTTGCCGATTGCGCGCCAGGGCTCGTCGCCCTGCCCGACCGCGTCGATCAGCGAACGCACGGGAAAGAGAACCGGCAGCCAGACCCGCTGGCGTCCGCCCAGGTCGCGGCTGACCTCGTAGAACTTGTTCGAGTGGATGGTGAAGCCGACGGAGGTGACGTCGTCCGCGACCTCGTCGCGGTCGGAATCAATCCGCATAACGAACATGAGGTAGTCGTAGCTGGCCATGTCCAGCGCGGGGTCGCTGAACGAGCGATGCGTGCGGGGCCAGCCAATGGGATATTTCCCCGCCTCGCCGCCACCGTCCGTCTTATGATCCACCTTCACCTGCCAGCGCAAACCCAGTTTGCCGTCCTTCCCCGCTTCCGGAGTGATGGAGAGCTTGCCCTCGCCCGTGACATTGACCCATTCCGTGAAATCTCCTCCCAGATCCATCGTGTCGAGTCTGCCCTGCGCGATGGCTTTGTCGATGAAATTTTCGTCGGTGTCACTCGCCGGCAAGTTCGTTTTCCCGACTAGAACCGATGGCGCGACGCCTGTGCGGACCGCGGGATGACGAAGGAGCATTTCCGTGGCGAGAGCGAGGCGCCAACGGCGTGCGTTGAACTCGGCCGAAGGCCACATGTCCGTGGCGAGATACTTCTCCTGGACCTTGATATCGTCCCACATGCTCTGTAGAAGCGCCTTGCCCTCGGCGACGAGTTTGCCGCAGGCCCTATTCTTCGTCCCCTCGCGTTCCCAGACCGCCTGTTGGAGCGTGTAGATGGTGCGTGCGTCGTCGCGGCCTTCGCGAAAGCACTGCCAGTAGACTGCGGGGATGACTTCGCCGTCGTCGTCGATGCGCTGTCCGCAGCCGGACCTGCGTGCGCGGAGATAGTCGAACTGATCGTCGCCGGGAGTCCAGGCCCAATGCCAGGGAATGAGCGTCGAGTAGCCGCTGCGCCAGAAACCGAAGCCGTAGGTCATGCGCCCACCCTTGCACATGACCCTGCGGTCCTTGATTTCACCGGCGTTGTGGTTCGGATAGCTCCAGTAGTCGTAGCGTGTCTGGCCCACGATCTTCTCGTAGGGCATGGAGTAGGGCTGGGAGCACCAGACATCGATGCCGTCCTCGTAGTCGGCGGCGTCCAAGGCGACGGGGTTCTTTGTGATGTAGGTGCGGATGCCGGCCTTGCGCACGGCCTTGTAGACGCCGGCGCCGAACTCCTTGCGCGAAGAGTCCACCTCGTCCAGCGGACAGCAGACCAGCTCGGGCCAGCCCTTCGCCTTCCGCTCCGCCTCCAACGCCCGGAACATCTCGGTGACCTTGGTGTAGAACTCGGGCGGCGGCATCTTGCTGATTCGCCAGTGCGACCCACGTTTCCCACCGGGTGTCATCGCAGTGTAGATCGCGCCAATGGCATTGCCGCCGGCCAGCGGGATCGGTCCTCGCAAGCCCGCCGCCAGCATGCGCTCGAACTCCTCCATGTGGGAGATGTAGAGTTTGTCTTTCTCTCGATCGACACGCAGGTAGAGCGTCGGGCAGGCGTCGATGCCGAGATCGACCATGGCCTTGTACTCGTTGCCGATGGCGCGCTGGACGAACGCTTTGTCCCGACCCTTGAATTGGACCCTGTTTTTCAGATTATAGTACACCGAGTAGTGCTTGGCCGGGTCGGATTGCAGACGGAACCCGAGGACGCGGAAGGCGACTGGGATCGTGACCGGAGCGGCGGTCTGGTCGTCCTGAACACGGACCATCCCGCGGTAGACTCCGGGCTTCGCCCCATCCGGCACGCGGACGGTGATCCACCAGCGTTGGCACTCCTCCGCCGGCGACGAGTGGACCGTCACTCTCTCCAACAGCTCGGGCGTGCGTCGGTAGGTTGTGCGGGAGGTGTAGCGGGGATAGCCAATGTTCCAGTAGGTGAGCAAGCGCACATCGAGCGCGGAGGCAGGAATTTCGCTAGCTCCGCCAGTAAGCGCGGAGACCTCCACGCGCAGGTTTTCGAGAGCCCGTGTGGGATAGATGCTAAAGGTGAGTGGCTCGAACTCGCCCGGCGTCGCGAAGGCAGTCAGCGTCTGGAGCCGCTCGCGGGAAAGAGGTCGTGTGTTGGGATAGACCGGATCCATGATGGGACGCTGAAACAGCAGGAATCCCCGTGCCCTCTCGCTTGCTGTGAGAGTGGGCGCCTCCGCCGTTTCGGCAAAGGGAACCTCCTTGTAGGTGTCGGGCACCGTGGGCTGAACGCGCGCCCGTCGCTCCGCGTCCGCGGCGAATAGAGAGCCCACCAGAGGGATGCAGCAAAACAGGGATGTGGCGACGGCGCGTGTGATTGGGATCATAGCAAAACTCCTTGATTCGTATTCTTGATATTCACAGTAATCTACCACGCCCAAAGGATGTGCATTGGTTGACCCCTGAAAAAGATTTGAGGAGCCGCTCGCTGAAGCATCGCTGCAACTGCCGCGGAAAAACGCAGGCCCTTGTGGTTCGGCGCGGCCCGCGCCGAGATGTCTTAGCACTATACACTCTTACGGGACGAGCCGTCCCGAACCACTATGGAGTTCTTCTTTTCTATCCGTCCGAGCCGCGACCAGCGGGAGCGGTGGTCTCCGCTCAGGGGCGGAGGCCGGGGATGTCGCAGAGCCAAGCGGCTTGGAAACGGCCGCCGTCCTCTCGCGTGCGGATGACTAGACGGTGTTTTCCCTTGACCAGACGCACAGGTCCCGACTGGACCCAATGCCACTTCCGGTAGTTCGAGTCGTTGCCCACGATCATCTCCTGCCCATCGTCAAAACGGGCAAACAGAGAATTTCCTTTGGGGTCCACCCAGTATACCTGAGTCCAGAGGAAATACTCTCCGTCGTGGGGGATTTCGACCGTCCATTCGGCATAGCCTCCGCTGTGTCCGTCGGCCGGCTGGGGCTTGCCGGTGAATGCATCGCCTCGGGGCGTGTGGGCGGCCTGCGTCCCGTCCACAGTCTCGCGCACCATGGGAGCAATGATCCGCGCCTGGGACAGATCCAGACTCAATTTGGCAAGCGTCGGGAAGGCCTTGAGCGCAACGGTGTATGTCCGAGTGACGGGTTTGCCCCCCTTGGGCGAGAGCACGAGTGTGATCTGGGCCTTGCCAGTCGCTGATTTTTTCTTCGACGAGAAGACGAATGCCAGGACACGCTCCCCACGCACCGGAACCTGCATGGGCTTGGGGCTGCGCCTCTGGAACCCGGGGGGGCAGGTCACAGTGGCGCTGACCTTCAAGGGCACATCGCCGGTGTTGCGCACGATCAGCTCGAAGGTGGCGGGCACACCGGCCGCGACGCCGACCAAGTCCTGCTCCCGTCTCACCTCGGCGGGGCGGATCACAGGCGCGAGCTGGGTCAGGCCCTGAGGATACCAGCTGATCGAGCGCGTCGATGCCCCCGTGAGGCGGTACAGCTCGAGCGCAACCCGGCCAAACCACGCGTCGCCACTCAGAGCGTATGCGTAGGTCAGCGCGGTGAAGCATTGGCTCGTGGCGCCGAAACGGGTACTGTTTCTCGGGCTCTGTTTGTACCAGAAGCGCCCCATTTCCCGCATGGGTTCCGTGGTCATCCACTCGGAGATCCCGATACAGGCCTGTTTTGTGCGTTCGTCGCCCGTGACATCGTACCAGCGGCCAAGCCCGCGCCCGACGATGCCGTGCATGAAGGTCGATCCCCCCTCATAGCTTGGTTGCTCGCTGATGGGGACGGACACGACTCCGCGCAGAGGATCCTGGTAGTTCACGATCCAGTTGCTCACAATGTTCCCCGCATTCATAATCCGCGGAGTCCGCAGGGCATCCGCAAGGCAGGAGATGGCGATCAACGTCCAGCCGGGACCGCGCTCCTGTCCCCCGGCGCCGTAGCGGTTGGTCTCGGCGATCATGCAGTACCA
>JAGLDW010000050.1 GCA_023145395.1 Lentisphaeria bacterium
GCCTGGCGTTCTCGGGCACCTCGCCCGCGAGCGCGGAGTCCACGTTCTCCATATCGGCACTGACTTTGTGTTTGACGGGCACCTCGATCGTCCCTACGGCGAGACCGACACCACCAGCCCGCTCAGCGTCTACGGCACCACCAAACTCGAGGGGGAGAAACGCCTCTTGGACAGTGGCTGTGCATGTGCCGTGGTGCGCGTGCAATGGACCTATGGGCGAGGCGGGGCAAACTTCATTACCAAGTTCCTCGACCGTGCGCGAGCCTCGGATGAACTAGCGATGGTGGACGATCAGATTGGCGCGCCGACCTGGACGGTCGATGTGGCGCGTGCGCTCATCCAGCTTCTGCAAATCCACGCCACCGGACTCTACCACTATGCTGCGGCTGGGCAGGCCACGCGCTTCGAAGTGGCACAGGCTGTCCTCGACCTGCTTCGACTGGACGGCAAACGGCTGCGTCCCTGCTGCACAACCGACTTTCCCGCCGCTGCGGAACGGCCACTCGACTCGCGCTTCGATTGCGCGAAAATCGACGCTCTGCCTGGCATCGTGCGCCCCCCCTGGCGCGACTCCCTCACAACGTTCCTCTCAACCATGGTCTGACACTGGATCGAGGAGGCTCTCCCTATGCAAGATTGTAGAAGAATTCTGATCACTGGTGGTGCCGGTTTCATTGGCGTGAACTTTGTTCGCCAACTCCTTGCCGACGAGCCGGATGTCACGGTCGTCAATCTCGACGCACTGACCTATGCGGGCAACCTGGCTAGCCTGGCGGACTGCTTGCAGCATCCTCGCCACCGCTTCGTACGCGGAAATATCGGCAATAGTGAACTCGTGCGCCATGTCATCCGCGAGCACAAGATCGACGGGATCATCAATTTCGCGGCCGAGAGCCACGTGGATCGTTCCATCGCCGCCCCCGGTGTCTTCGTCGACACCAATGTGGGGGGTACGCTGAACCTGCTTGCCGCTGCCCGCGAAGCCGGAGTCCGCCGGTTCCTCCAAGTCTCCACCGACGAAGTCTACGGATCGCTCGGCGCTGAGGGGTTTTTCACCGAAACCACCCCTCTCTCACCCAACTCGCCCTACAGCGCGAGCAAAGCCGGTGCCGACCACCTCGTCCACGCCTTTCACCACACTTTCGGCATGGACACCGTAATCACCCGTTGCTCCAACAACTACGGCGCCTATCAGTTCCCGGAGAAGCTCATCCCCCTGATGATCAAGCGTGCTCTCGCCGACGAACCACTGCCCGTGTACGGCGACGGATCCAACGTGCGCGACTGGATCCACGTCTCCGATCATTGCCGAGCCATCTGGGCCGTCTTCGCCAAAGGAGCGCCCGGAGAAGTCTACAACGTCGGCGGCAACAGCGAGAGAACCAATCTGCAGGTGGTCAAAACCATTCTGGCGCTGCTCGATAAGCCTGAGTCTCTCATTTCCTTCGTGAAAGACCGCCTGGGACATGATCTGCGCTACGCCATCGACGCGTCCAAGATGAAAGAGGAGCTTGGGTGGACGCCGCAGGTACCTTTCGACGAGGGCATTCGCCGCACCATCGACTGGTATCTGGCCAACGGCGACTGGGTCGCGCAGGTCGCCTCTGGAGAATATCAGAAATACTTCGAGGAGATGTATGGCACTCGCGGAGCTGCCGAGTGACATGTACAGAAACACCGCTGCCCGGCGTGCTGATCCTCGAGCCTCGCGTGTTCGAGGATTCGCGGGGGCTCTTCTTCGAAAGCCACAACGCTCGCGCGTTCGCTCAACTCGGAATCGACACAGTGTTTGTGCAGGACAATCACTCAGTGTCGTCGCGCAATGTCGTGCGGGGCCTGCACTTCCAACGTGCTCCCCACACTCAGGCGAAACTGGTGCGCGTCATCGTGGGCGAGGCGTGGGATGTAGTCGTCGATCTGCGGATGGGGTCTCCCACTTTCCGTCATTGGCACGGCATCACGCTCAGTGCTGAAAACCGCCGTATGCTCTATCTGCCAAAGGGGTTGGCACACGGTTTCTGCGCGCGCACGGACACGGTGGAGTTTCTCTACAAATGCGATGATTTCTACGCGTCGGAAAGTGCTGGCGGCCTACGCTGGAACGACCCGCAGATCGGTATCGATTGGCCCGTGGAGGAACCCGTTCTCTCCGACCAGGACCGCATACTCCCCCTGCTCGAAGATCTTCCCGAACTCTTTTCCTACCATAACTGGCGAAACGTGCTCAGGAAGCGCGACTGTGCAACATAATCAGCCGCGCAACATTACGCGCCTACTCGGAGCGCACCTTCCAGTTGCGCACAACATAACAAGAGCTCTGGTCCACTACCCCCGCCAGATGCCGGCGAGGCGTTCCCCGCAGGCGGGACAGACTCCCTCCGGGGCGAGTTCGTTGCGGACCACGTCAAAACCGCGTCGGGAGACGAGCAGGGCGTCGCAGCGATGACATCTTGTGTCGCCGCAGGCTCCGCGCATGTTCCCGCCGTAGACATGGCGCAGACCGTTCGCCCGGCCAATGGCGTTGGCACGCTCCAGGGCGGCAAGCGATGTGCGCGGAGGCCCATCGACCATCAGATAGTCGGGATGGTATGCCGAAACATGCCATGGGATATCGGCGCTGACCGAGGCGATGAACTGCGTGAGTTCGTCCAACTCTTGATCGTCGTCGTTGAAACCGGGTACGAGCAGCGTGATGATCTCGATCCACTTGCCCGCGGACCAGAGCCTGCGAATCGTGTCGAGAACGGGTGCCAGTCTGCCGCCTAACTCCTTGTAGCCCGCTTCCGTGAAACACTTGAGATCGATATTCATCGCGTCGAGAACAGGCATCAGCATGTCCAGCGCCTGGGGAGACGCGAATCCGTTGGACACGCAGCAAGTGCGGATGCCAAGCGGCCTGGCAAGGTGAAAAATCTCCACCATCCACTCGATGGAGACGAGTGGCTCGTTGTAGGTGCTGGCGATGGCGGCCGCATCCAGTCGACGGGCCTCGGCCACGATTCTCTCGGCAGAGCATTCACGCGGCATCCCTACGGCCTGCGGATCGCGTCCAACCTGGGAGATTGACCAGTTCTGGCAGAATCGGCACCTGAGATTGCAGCCCAGCATGCCGAAACTGAGAACATCTTCTCCTGGAAGAAAGTGGTAGAAGGGCTTTTTCTCGACCGGATCGCAGGCGAGACTGGACACATACCCGTGTGGCGCGCACAGCGTTCCGTCCCGATGAAAGCGGACTCCGCAGATTCCCGCGCACCCCGGAGCGACAAGACAGCCATGCGGACAGGCCAGACAACGGATCTTGCCATCCGCCCGCGCCGCTTGGCACAGTGTCGTGGACCGTGTGAGATCCCGCAACGTGTCCGCTTTCCCAGATGTGTGTCTTTCCGCCATGCTACTATGCGAACAACGCATCGAGTTCACGCAGCGTTTCCTCCACCCATTCCTGCCCGCCTTTATGCCCCACTTGGTTGCAGTAGACGCAGGCGCTGTAGCCGCCACCCGCCTCGGCCCGCGCTGTGGGAAGGTAGGAGCCACCACGACGGGGAAATCTGCCTGGGTCGGTTACGCCCGAATCTGCTCCGCCCCGGCTTCCGGCGAGTTGAACGACAAAGGTCTGGATGGCCGGACCACGAGCTTGCACGCGAACCCCATAGTCCAGAAACAACTCGAAGGGATTGGTCGCAAACGCGATGTCGCCAAGCCTGACCACATGGATCTCGATGGGGAACGACGGGATCGATTTCTGTTCCTCGTGTTTTTTCACCACATCCTCGCAACGGCGCATAAAACTCAGAACATTGGGCCCGCTGGCCTGCTTTAGCTCCTCGCTCCACTGTAGATTCTTTCTGCATTCCTCATCCGTCACCGTTCTTCGCGAGAGTGGAATCGTCTTTGTAAGGTGCTTCAGATCCACCTCGCTGCGCAGGTCCTTCGCCGCCCATTGTAGTACTTCGTCGAAGGCAGTCTTGATTCTGCGGCCAATTTCCCGGCGCTGGGCCAGATTGAAGTCAAGCTCGTCCTTCTCGACTCCCTCCTTGAGCGCAAGCATCCGCGCCTCGGCGGCTTTGTGCAGTTGAAGATGTGGAGACTGGTCGCCAGCCGCGGAGCACTGGGGAAGAATGAAGATGTCCTGCCCATGCGTTGCCCGGATGCACTCGCGCGTGTCATGCCAATAGTCCGCCGAGGCTCTGCTCCAGCTCTCGGTCACTTGGGATGGACAGGGCACGTTGACGATCGCCCCTGTGAGCTTTTTATCCATGTTGAACGTGTAGAGAAACTGCACCGAATGGTCCTCGAATCCTTCCGCGTGGCTGAACGCCGGATCGTCGGTCTTGCCATACATGCGGGCGTTGTGCTCGATCTTCTGTCCCGGAAACTCCTGCTGGTCGAAGTCCCCCAGATAGCTTGCCCGGCGATTGTGCCCCACGACCGCGTGCCCAAGGCCCCAGGCGAGCATGCCTTTCCGCCGCCCGTCCCAGCTCTCGAGAACAACTTCGGCGATTTTTCCGGCCAGGAAATCGCGGTACTCCGGGGGCGCCATGAAGCTCTCGCTCAGTTCCAGCGGCAACGCACCGTAGTCATGAAGCCCATCGCGGATGTTTGGCGCGGCGTGGGTGTGCGTGGCGTTGAAAACAAGCGCGTCCACGGGGAACGAATCCGATTTTTCCCTGATCTTCGCCTCGCACTCCTCGATCAGATAGGCGGGTATCACCGCCGTGTCGCAGGACACGAATACAACCGAGTTATCTGCAGCATCCCCCGACGAGATGGCCAACGCGGTTACGGTCAAGGGATCGTTGACCACGTCGGTAATTCTCATGTGGAACTGTCCGGAGAGGTCCACTTTGCGTCCGTACGGCGTGACATCGCGCGATGCCCAGCCAATCTGCAGAGATGATTTCTTGGATTTCACAGCACAATCTCCGGTGGTCGTCCATGACCTGGCAATGAGGAAACGTGTTCGTAAGCACTCCGCTGTGGAATCAAGATACCCGCAGAGAAAGAGATTGACACCTGACACAGCACCCGGACAAAAGTTGATCGACACCTTCCTAACGCTGGCTCGCGGGCGCGAGTTCTTCCATTCCGCCCCGAAGACGGTACCTTTGCGCGTGGGGAATGAGTGCCCGCGCATTGCGAGCCACCCGAGTTGATGGGCGCGGAGTCTGCAGCTCGCATCTTCACGCTTGCCAAAGCGATCGAACCACCACCACGGACCACGCCATGTACTCTCTAAAGAACGCGTCTCTGGACGTCAGCATCCTCGATCCGACCGCCGACCAGGCGCGCTTCGGCACGCGCTACTGCACGGGAGGCTACATCTTCCAGATTCAGGATTCCGAGCATGGGGATCTGCTCACTGGCCCCACCTTCCCCGACAGCTTCAACACCTACGACGGACAGGGGATTCCCGACGCCTTCCGACTCGGCCCCATCCGAAGCTCCAGCGCAAGCGACGGAACCGCGTTGATCATCGGTGTGGGAATCTGCGACCTGGAGACGGAGCAGGTCCGCGAGTTCTGCCGCTGGGAGATTGAAGTGGATGACACAAGCATCCGCCTACGCACGGAGCAGGCCTTCGAAGGGACATCTCTCGAACTGGAACGCACGGTCAGTCTGCAGGGGCGCACGGTCCGATCGGCCACGTGTCTCAAGAACAAGGGTGCGCGGGCTCTGCCCTTTCGCTGGTTTCCCCACCCTTTCTTCCCACAGCCGGACACGGATGAACTATGCCGCTTCAACGTACCCGTGAGCTTCCCCGTCAGCACGGCGTACGACATCGCGGGAAGCGGCTACATCCGGCGGCTCGGCTGGCCTTGGGAGGATGGACACTACCAGGCGTTGGACCACCCGGGCGAGGGCAGGCTCGTGGTCCTCCAAAAACATCCAAAGCTCGGTTTGGTGGCTGGAACCTGCAGCTATATTCCCACCTATCTGCCCATCTGGGGAAATCCCAACACCTTCTCCTGGGAGCCCTTCCTCGAGGGATCCGTGGGTTCGGGACAGGAACGCTCCTGGCACATCGACTACGACTTCTGACACAAAAGGAATCAACCATGTTCGAACATACGTTGGCACCCATCGGGATGGCATTGGCC
>JAGLDW010000500.1 GCA_023145395.1 Lentisphaeria bacterium
GTGGCCAACGTCGGACCCGCAAACGCCGAGGTGCTGCTCAAACGCGTCGAGAACTATCGCGACCAAGGCATCAGCTTCACCAGCGTCGGCGTTGGCGCGGGCTCCTACGACGACCGCCTGCTCGAGCAACTCGCCAACAAGGGCGATGGCAACTACATCTTCATCGACTCCCGCAGCGAAGCCAAACGCGTGTTCGCCGAGAACATGTCCGCTACCATTCAGATGATCGCGAAGGACGTCAAAATCCAGGTCGAGTTCAATCCGAAACGCGTGCGCCGCTACCGTCTGATCGGCTACGAGAACCGGGCGGTCGCCGACAAGGACTTTCGCAACGACGCCATTGACGCCGGCGAGATCGGCAGTGGCCAAGCTGCCACAGCGCTCTACGAACTCGAGCTCCATCGCGGCAGCCAGGACGATCTGGGCACGGTCTACGTGCGCTACAAGGACATCGATCACGGTGGGGTGCATGAGTTTCCCTCGCGCCTGCGCTCGGGCAGCATCCTAAATCGCAGCCCGGAGCGGGATCCGCGCTTCTTCCTGGCCGCCTGCGTTGCGGAGTTCGCGGAAATCCTCCGAGGCAGCGAACACGCGCGGCACGGGTCGCTGCAGGAACTCGAACAGACCATGATCCGGGTGGCCAACGCCCTCCCCCTCGACGAACGCGTGCAGGAGCTGCTGCTCCTCACCCAGAAAGCCCAAGGCCTGCCGAGGGCGAAATAGTCAGAAGGCAGGACTCAGGAGTCAGGATTTAGAATAGGCAGGCCCAAGGGGCCGACTTCACCGTAGCCCAGGGCAAGGCCCTGGGAAAACGAATAGCAAAAGCCCATGCGCCAACGGCGCTCTGCATACCAGCCTAGGGCAACGCCCTAGGAACAAACGCAAAACAGAATCCATGCGCTGAAAGCACCCTGCATAGGACCACGCGAAAACCATGCCACAATCCCTGAGCCAGGTTATTCTCCATATCGTCTTCAGCACAAAAGACCGGCGCCGCTACCTGGACGATGCGATCCGCGACCGGACACATGCTTTCCTCGCAACACTGTCCCGTGACCGTGGATGCGAAGCCCTTCGCGTCGGCGGCACTGATGACCATGTGCACCTGATCTGCCGATTGTCTCGAACTTTCACCATCTCTAAATTGGTTGAGGATGTCAAGCGTGAATCCTCAAAATGGATCAAACCTCTTGGAGCCGACTACACCAATTTCCACTGGCAACGTGGCTACGGCGCGTTCTCATTGAGCCAATCGCACTTGGACCAGGCGATTGCGTATGTGTCGAATCAGGAGGAGCATCACCGGAAGATGTCGTTCCAAGATGAGTTTCGGGAGTTGCTGCGCCGTTCCGGAGTGGAGTTCGATGAAAAATATGTCTGGGATTGAGTTGGAAGGCCAAGGACTATGCGGTGGACCTTCAGCCCACAAAACCGGATGCGCTTTTTCCTGGGGCGTTGCCCCAGGCTGGTATGCGGAGCGCCCTTGGCGCAAGATGCGGTGGACCTTCAGCCCACAGAACCGGGTGCGCTTATTCCTGGGGCGATGCCCCAGGCTGGTATGCGGAGCGCCCTTGGCGCAAAGAATCAGGGCATAAGAATATGCGCTGAAAGCGCTCTGCATACCAGCCTGGGGCAACGCCCTAGAAAAGCCGAAAACAGAAACCATTGCGCTGAAAGCGCTCTGCATACCACCCTAGGAACAATCGCCCTAGCGGAGAAACAATTCTTTACCGGTTTTTACAATCCGTTTACACTGTCCCCAAGATGCCTCTCCAATAACACAATCTAGTAAGAGAAGATCCGACAGATCCGACCGATCCGACCGATCAGGAAAACAAGGAAAGAAGCCATGAACACCACACGCATTCCGAGTTGGATCCGCCTCGGTGCTCTTGCCCTGGTGCTCGCCTGTGTGAGCGCGCTGGGCAACGACGTCACGATCCGTGACCTCGCCATCAGCGGGCGCATCAAGGGGGAGGAGTTCCGCTTCGATATCGCCTTCAAGGCCACGGCTTCGCGCATTGGCGCGCAGGCGGTCGTGGTGAGCGGCGATGTGGCGCTTGTCTCCGGTGCATCGGGCACCGGCTGGCGGCTGACCTACGACGCAAAATCCAAAGCCTACGCCCTGGTCGTTCTCGAGGGGGACGCCCCGGTCGTGGTCCAAGCATCCTTCGTGGCCAAATCCAGCCCCGATCCGCAGAATCCCTTCTGGCACACTGCGCTGGTCGTTCCCCCGGTCGCGCACGTCCGAAGCGTGGAGATCGAAGCGGACCGAAAGGAGCTAGAACTCGAGTTGCCCGGAACCCTTCAACGTCGGGAAGAGATGCGCGAGGGACATCTCGTGGTGCATGCCCTGCTGCGTCCCGGCCAGCCACTGTCGGTCCGCTGGAAAGCGCAGGTCGAAACTGTCGAAGCCAAGCTCCTCGCCGCCAGCGAAGCCAACACCATCCTGACCCTCAGCCCCGGGACACTTCGAGCCGACGCCCTCTACGTCTATGCGATCAGTCAGGGCTCCCTCACCGAACTCACCTACAGCATTCCCAA
>JAGLDW010000501.1 GCA_023145395.1 Lentisphaeria bacterium
CCACTGCCACAAGGACAGTGGTGGCGGAAAAAAGGAGAACAGACGAGTGCTGAATCTGGACCATGCTGCCGCGACCGATGTGCTGCCCGAGGTGCTGGCTGCACATGCCGATCTCTGCCGGAACCATGTGGCCAACCCACACGGGACGACGCGGTATGGGGAGGCGTCCCGACGAGCCATCGTCCGGGCCGAACGCGACCTGCTTGGCTGTCTGCGAATCCCCGAGGAGGAGGCTCGGGTCATTTGGACGAGCGGGGGGACGGAAGCCGTCAATCAATCGGTGCTTGGTTCCTCCGAATTTGTGGCTAAGAGCGGTGTCCTGGTCGATCCCGCAGCCCATCCGGCCATGCTGGAGCCCTGTCGCGTGCTGGAGCATGAGACGGAGGCGAAAATGACCCCCTTCGCACTATCGAGTACCGGTGAACTCGTGTTGCCGGAATGCGCGCCGACGCCGGCGTGTCGCCTGGCCGCCGTGTGTCATGTGAACAACGAGACGGGGGCGGTCGCCGATCTGACTGCGCTTCGTCGTTGGCTGGATCGGTTCTGTCCGGATGCGCGGCTTGCCGTGGACGCCGTTCAGACGTTTGGAAAACTCCCTGTTCCCTGGCGGCAAGGGCGCATTGACCTGCTGGCTTTGTCCGCGCGCAAGCTGGGCGGACCGACGGGCGTGGGAGCGCTTGTCGTTCGGCGCGGCGTGGAAGTCGGACCGCTTCTCCATGGGGGTGGACAGCAGCGCGGGTTGCGGGCGGGCACACTGGACACGGTGGGAATCGTCGAGTTCGTCATGGCCGCGCAGATCCGCTGTGCGCGCGCCGCACAGGAGCTTGAGCACGCAGGACGGCTACATGCGGAAGTGCGCAGGCGGCTAGCGACGTGGGATGGACCCGCGCCCGTCTTTCTCTCGCCGGATGACGTGTCGCCGTGGATTCTCTGCCTGGCATTCCCCGGCTACGAAGGCGCATTGGTCATGCGGTTGCTCGCCGAGCGGGATGTTCTGGTGGGCACGGGAAGTGCATGCAGTGCGGAGTCCGCAAAGACCAGTCACGTGCTCGCCGCGATGGGGGTGGGAGACAAGGTGGCGCGCGCCGCTCTGCGAGTGAGCTTCGGCAGTTCATCCACGACGGACGATGTCGGGATCTTCATCGATGCGCTCCGCAGTGTGTTTGCAGACTGGTGAGCCGCCACGCTCCAAAAAAGCCTGCCCCATCGCCTCTCGGAACGGCTCAGTCCAGGTAGCTGCGCCGGGAGTCTCGCCTTGCACGAATCGCGGTCCTGGACGGCTCGCACCACCATCGGGGCCAGTAGTGGCTCGGGGCCTCCGGAACCGAGGGTGTTTTCCGCTTTACTCGCGACCGGGGACATCCAGGGTCACGGTGACGGGACAGTGGTCGGAGCCCATGATCTCCTTTAGGATCGCCGCGCTTTTGACTGCCGGACGGAATCTCTCGTTCACGCAGTGGTAGTCGATCCGCCAGCCGATGTCACGCTCTCTCGCCTTGAAGCGGTAGGACCACCAGGAGTAGTGCCCGGGATCGTCGCAGAACATGCGGAAGGTGTCCACGTAGCCTGCGCCGATGAATGTGTCCATCCAGGCACGTTCCTCGGGCAGGTAGCCGGGATTCTTCTCGTTGTTCTTGGGATTTTTCAGGTCGATGGCCTTGTGGGCGATGTTGTAGTCTCCGCAGAGGACGATGTCCCGCCCGTCGGCGCACAGTTCGTCGCATTTCTCGAGCACGGCATCGCAGAATGCGATTTTGTAGTCAATGCGGGCTCCCTCCGCCTGGCTGTTCGGAAAGTAGCAGTTCAGCACCGTGTAGTGGGGAAACTCCACGATCACGGTGCGGCCTTCGCAATCGAACTCGGGGGTGCCGAGCGGTTCGATGGAGAGAGGCTCCTCGCGACTGAAGACGGCCACCCCACTGTATCCCTTGCGCTCGGCCGACAGGTAGTTTGCGTGGTAGCTTGGAGGTGCCAGCAGCGCTTCGTTCAACTGCTCGGGCATCGCCTTCGTCTCCTGGATGCAGACCACGTCGGCGCCGCACCCCTCCAGCCATTCGCAGAAGCCCTTCTTCTGCACGGCTCTCACGCCATTCACATTCCAGCTGATCACAGTCTGCATGAAACTCTCCAGAGTTCTGGGTGTTCGGTCAGTCGAAACTCAGCACCAGCCGTGCGAAGTACATTGTGTCCAAGTCCTTCTTGTCGTGCGCGGATAGGCTGTTGTATTCGTTGGACATGCCAAGGCGCAGCTTCCACGCCTTGCCTCCGCCCAGCGGAACTTCGAGGCTGCTCTCGTGGTAGATGCGGTAGTCCGAAAAGTTCTCGAAGGCTGGCATGTAGACAATGTCGTTGTTGATCTTGAAGTGCCCGTTGACGGTAAGGTCGTGGTGCAGCCCGAGATCCAGTCCCAGAGAGCCCTTGCTCTCTCGCCCGTCGTTGTAGGACTCGTGTCGGTATAGCAGTCCCCCTCTGGCGCGCAAGTTCTGCTTGTCGCCCTGGAGGAAATAGTAGCCATATCCTGCCGCGGCCGTCGTCCGAAGGTCCACGTCCTCGGTGTCGTCCTGCTCCATCTCCGTCCGCACGTACCACAAATGCCTCTTGCTCCAAAAGATGCGCTCGAAATCGATTCCCCCGATGATTTCGGACTCGGTGCGCTTCCCCTCCTCCTCGGCCTTCGCTCCCCGGAGATAGAAAAGGAGTGCGTCTTCCGGCCCTTTCAGCAGGGCGCTGGCACCAGCGCCCAGCCGATACTTCTCGGTGTTGCCGGCCTTGCCCACCAGGTCGGCACCCAGCTCGTACGACCACTTGCGGGAGGCGGGGGGAGGGGGAACCGTCGGATCCGCGGCAGTCTTGTCCCAGATTGCCACAAGACTCTCCTCGTTCACGGTCATGACACCATCCGGTGTGGACACGACGGTCTGTCCATCCTTCTGACTGACGGTGCCAAACAGGCGGTTGCCGCTCTTCAAGGCCACAAACCGGGGCGCGTCGGTCTCGACCGAGGTCACCCTTGCCCTCTTCAGCACAAGCACACCCGCAAAATCCGTCTTGACGGTCACGGTTTCGGCCGTGAGCACCTGCACCTCGCCAACGATTCTGGAGCCATTATCCAAGGTGACGACATCGCCGATGCTCTGAATGCACAGACATACAAGGAAGGCAGGAATCCAACGCGAAAGGGACATGGTGAAACTCCGTGGGAATGATAAAAAATGGAACAATCTAAAAACGCGGACAAATCTATCACCAGACGCACATCCGCGCCATGTTGGACTTCACACGCCACAAACGATCAGCCAGTCGTGGTCGCTGGGGACGGTGAGCGTGTTGCTGACGGGAGGCGCGGGAGTGATGGCTCTGCCAGTGCTCGGGTCGATCAGTTGGAGTGGCCCGGGCAGCGCAGAAGCATCCGCAAGCTGGATTTCTCCGCCGCAGGGAGTGTAGATCACCACAGTGCCATCGGCGGCGCGGGCCACGGCGACGAATTGGGCTGGATCGCTCTCGCCAGGCTGTGCCGCCAGAAGCTCCGGAGCCGGCATGAGGCTCGTCCAGGGAAGTCCTTCGAAGAAGTCGCGCAGCAC
>JAGLDW010000502.1 GCA_023145395.1 Lentisphaeria bacterium
CGGCGCACATGATAGTCGGTGTAGACGGTCTGATGGAGGTAGCCGATGGCGGTTTCGTAGTTGGGTTCAAGATTCATGACCGGGAGTTGCGAACTGCCCTGCCACTGGCTTGCTGGTGGCCCTTGGGTGAGCCAGCGAAGGCCGTGTTCGCCATCGCTATGCCCGGATTGGTACGCGATGATGTCGTACCATTCTTCGGCGCGGAAATCCTCCCCGACCCAACTGGTGCCGCAGGGATGGAGGGTGACAAGCCGGTCGTGTCCGGTTGCGAAGACCGCGCGGCCGATATTCTTCCAGCGATCGATTCCCATTTCCTCGTATTTTCCGTCACCCCCAAGAAGCCAAACCACCTGGTAGGCATCGTACCGGGCCACGATGTAGGAGGCCAGCTTGATCGCATCCTCCTCGGGGAGTTTGTAGCCGATGTCGGTCTCGAGAAGGGACCACAGAGCCACGGGCGCCGCGATCAGGCCGTGCTCGTTGATCATGGCGACCCGCTGATCCAAACGCTGAAAATAGGCTGGGTTGATGGCGATGGGGTGCTCTTCCGTGCAGGAGGGCTCCCCCTCTTCGTCCACTGCATCCCCCCGCCAGTGGCTACAGACGAACTGGGCCACCGTGAAACGCTGTTTGGAGCGCGTCTCGAGGAAGCGCCGCCAGTTTGCATCATCGCCGCGTATGACCCCATTCCAGGCTGTGTCTCCGAGCCAGAAAAAGGGAGTTCCATCGGCGTGCTCCAGAAAACACCGGCTGCTGGAGAGCTGTAGTGGTCCGTGCTTGTACACCGGATTGTCTCCGGCATAGGGCAGACAGCGGAACTGGCCTTTGGCCACGAGGTCGGCAGCATCTGCATTGCGGACGGTCCAGGTCCAAATGCCCTCCTCGTCCGGGCTGAAGCGGGCGCGCCACGTCGCACCGCCATCCCAGAAGGCCCGCACGATCACCTGCTGACCCGATGGCCCTGCGAACTCCGCAAGCAGATCGCAGTCCCAGAGGGGATTCTCGCAGGCACAAGCACTGTCCCATGAGATTTCGTGGACGCCATGGACATGGACTGTTTTCATGTGATTCCGCCACTTGTCTTTCTGGATGTTCGAGGGCGTTCGTCCCTGTGGATTGCGATCTTCGCTAGACTGGGCCTACTCGGAGGCGCCAACGTCAGCGAGCCATTCGAGCAGCATCTGGTGTTGGTCCGACTGGAAGCGGTTGTAGTCTCCGGGCATGCGGAAGTCCAGATTCTCGTACTGTGCTTTCTGCACTGCCTTGGCTACGCTCCGGGCATGGATTTCGCGGTCGTGCAGGGGGGAGACGAGCAGCGCTGGTCGTGGGGAGACGAGGCTGAGCACATCCTCGAGTCCAGCGGGGCAGGTGTCGGTTTCGTGGGCGAAGGGGACCAGTCGAGGCAGAAGCGCGGGGAGCTGCCAGAACGGCTGCATGGCCTGTCTGTCGGCATGCAGGGGATGCTCGGGGAATGGCACGGCGCCGCAGAAGGAGGCAACGTGGCTGACGCGGGGGTCGAGCGCCGCGGCGAACAGGGCGACTAGACCGCCAAGGGAGTAGCCCACCAGGCCAATCCGGGACATGTCCACGGCTGGCAGTTGGCAATCCTCTGCACCGGTCCCCGCTGCCCACGGCTGGCTCGAGCGGGTGAGAACATCCAGCGCAGCCATCACATCGCGGACCATTCGTCCGAGCTTCGACCAGCGGGGATAGCGTGTGTAGAAGGACTGCCCCTCTTCCACGCGGGAGCCGCATCCAAGCTGGGAGAAGGTGAAGACCAGATAGCCGTTCCGTGCGAGTTCGTGCTGCACTTGGCACCCTCCCATATAGGCGCCCGCATTGCCGAAACTATGGGAAAAGGGATGGAGCCAGATGATCGCGGGGAGAGGGGCGTCCCCTCGGTCCAGAGGAGCGAACACCTCCGCCTTGACGTAGTCCGAGAAGCTGATGGGAAATCGCTCGACGCCGTCTGGCACACTGGCTTGTCCGAGCATGGCCAATCGATGAGGCATGCGTTTCCCATAGGTTCCCCCTGTGTCGATGATCTGTGGGGGGGCATGCCCCAGCAACCAGCCTACTCTCGCCCTGGCACCCGCCTGACTCGGTGGAGGCTGCACATCCTCATCGCTCTGGTTCGACATCCAGAACCGGAAATCGAATTGAAAATGCAGTTTTTCGGGAAAGCTGTGAGAGGCCTGTCGAAAGAGCGTATCGGTCCAATCGAGGTAGCGATGGATGGTCTCGGCACAGGTTTCGTGGTTTCCCCACCGCCAGAGAACGGAAAGTTGGTCCTCGGCTTGAAGGAGTTTGTAGACTTCTCGAACTGCCAGATACGAGGCTTCGACGCCAAACAGAGAGGCGCAGCCGTCGGTGGCCGCATCGGAGATCAGGCAGGCGCGGGGGGCGATGAGTGCGAGAATGGCGTGGGTGTCGATGGGCAGGCGATCCTCTCTGCCGGTGAAAAATCGCAGCCGCGGGTGAAACCAGTCCTGAGTGGTCGGCTGCCGGGTCATGAACTCGACGCTCTCCTGGAAGCAGAACTCGGAGGAGCAGCGCCAGGGCACCACGCCCCCGCTGCCAGAACTGCTCGAGATGACGGCCGAAATACGCCCGTCCATGGCTGCGGCGATGAGCGATTGTTTTCCGTTGCGCGAGTGGCCGGTGATCGCCACGTGGCGATTGTCCACAAGGGGTAGCTCGAGGAGGTAGTCCAGCGCCCGACATCCCAGCCAGGCACGACGGGTGAGCTTGGACCAGTCGCAGTCCGGGTAGAGCGCGGACAATTGGTCGCTCTGGTCGTTTGCATCGGCGCCGGGATAGACGCAGGCGATGTAGCCTCGGGAGACTGCGAGCGTGGCCCAGCGACGATGGTTGGACTGCGTTATGAATACAGGGAACGGGCCGGTGCCGGTCGGCGTCATCACCTCGATATCGAAGGAGAGTTCCCCTTGTGCCCCGAAAATCAGCTGCACATGCCGCCAATGGGCCTGTCCCATGGGCGCTTCCGCCAGAATGCGGGTGCTTGTCAATTTCGGGGGCGTCGCGGGCCAAGTGCCCGTCAAGTAGCGCTGCACGAGCGCGAGAAGCTCGGCCTGACGCGCCTGCCAGGCGGTCGCGTCGCGAACGGGCTCGCCTGCGACGTTGGTCAGCAGATCGGGCAGTTGCGGACAGGATGGCAGGGCATCGAAGTCGGGCACCTTCTCGCCCGTGCGTTCCATCCACTGGTCGAACCACTCCAGGCGAGGGGCGAGACATTGTCGAGTCTGTATGTGTTCAGGCATCCTGTCGCTCCGTGCTGTCGCCTTGTTGCCGATGCGAGACTATACCCAGCCTGTTCCTTTGAATCAACGCATCGCCCCAGTCCTTGGACGGGAGCCCGTGCGCATGGTACTCTACAGAATACAAGC
>JAGLDW010000503.1 GCA_023145395.1 Lentisphaeria bacterium
ATGAGATGCCCTCTTTTCTTTTGGATATTTCCGTGCGGACCCTTATTCGCCAAAACAGAAGGAGGGAGAACATGCTGATGAAGAGAAAATAGGAATCCGGGGCGAACGGATATTTCATGGCCGCCGTGTTGTAGTAGTCCGTCCCTTCAGCGGGAGGGGACCAAAGCTGTTCGGACGGCGCCAGAATCCTCTCCGGCGAGGGGAACCTGTGAAAATCCGCGCTCTCCGCACGGCCTATGGCCCGGTAGAAGCACGTGTCCCGCACCACTGTCGATCCCTCTTCATAGCTCATGCCGTGGTTCCAGCGCACAAAGGCCACATACTTGTCGCGCTGGTCGTCCCAGTAGACAACATTGGTGGTATCCGTGTACCAGGGGAGCACAGGCTCCTCGGTCATGCGCCAGTGCACGCCGTCGGGCGATGAAGCGCCGTAGATCGCATGGTAGACATTCTTCGAAGGCTTGCTCTGCCCCTTGCCGATGTACGGAATGCGGGGGCCGCCGCCAAGCAGCATCTTCATCCGCTCCTCGGGTGGAGCGTTGGGATCGAGAATGACCGTCCCCCCAAGACGCGCGCTCATCACGATGTTGTTGCGCAGACTGCCGCCGTACTCGAAGATGCCACAGTCGGGCTTCTCCCAGTGAATGCCGTCTTGAGAACGGGCGTAGCAGAGGATGTAGCGTTTCATGGACGCGAAGTCCGCGCGCGTCTTCTCATCCAGTTCGGCCACCAGCGAAAGCGGCGCTGTCGGTTCCGCATCGCCATCCGCGTACTTGAGCATGTACCATAGATGGCAGGTTCCATCTATGTCCTGTAGAACACTGGCGCCCGGATCGCCACACCAGGCATCGATCTCCCAGCTCCGTTCGGGAACGAGAACCGGCTCCTCGCAACGAGTCGGCGTCATCATGCGCCGAACGACGCCACGCTTGCTCTCCACCGGTTCGTCATCGAACAGAAGACATGCGTCGTTCGCATGCTTGCTCGTGCCGTTCATGTCCATCTCCTCGTCCTCCTTGCCAGGACCACAGACTCACACAATCTGCAACTATGAGGGACACTTCCAGACCAACGTGGCTCGCAACGTCTTGAGGTTGCGGACGATCGCGACTCGAAGTAGGCGCCTTTATAAAGTATCTAGGCTGAATACTCCAGTGTCAATGTGCACGGGGAGCGAGCGATAGTGGTGCGGGACGTCCACGGACCGCGAGCAAGTGAGTGGTAGGCACACCCTCGGTCCCGGAGGTCCCGAGCCACTGATGAAGCAGGCCGATGGTGGTGCGGGACGTCCCGGACCGCGACTTGTCTTGAA
>JAGLDW010000504.1 GCA_023145395.1 Lentisphaeria bacterium
TCACGGTCGTGCCACAGGTGATGGCCAACGACAGGAGAGCGAGAACCTGGCGGGGATCGGCGGTGCCGCCGCTGGGACTTGTCACGCAAAGCGAAGAGGTGCAGTCCGCCGTTTCGCGGGCGATGACACCCGAGGGACGAAGGTGGATCCCAAACTCGTTCACAACGACCGTCTGCTTTGTGACCATCGGAATGCCAACCTTTTCCCGTGCGTGTCACCTTCTCGGTCAACACCAGCACACGGAACGAAAGCCATGCGGAGGCGAGAACCGGGCAGACAACAGATTACTTGGGGGCGTCTGTCGTCTTTGGCTTCTCGGGCGCGACTGGCACAGCGGGTGTCGGGACTGCGTCCTCGACCGCTGCCTCGACGGGCTTCCCCGTCTTCTCCACCTCGGTCGTCACTTCCACGGCCGTCTCACCGGCCTCGGTCGTCACTTCCTCGCCTCCCGGAACCGCCATTTCGGCTTGCTCGGAAACCTCGGACTCCAAGCCATCCCCCACGCTACCTCCAAGATCTCCACGACCCGTGATCACGGCCACAAGAAGAGTGAGGCAGAAGAAGAGCGTCGCCAGCCAGACAGTGCCCTTGGTCAGAACATTGCCGGCACCCGCGCCGAACACGGTTTCGGTCATGCCCCCGCCAACGGCGCCGAGACCGCCACCCGTCTTCGATTGCTGGATCAGGATAATCCCGATGAGAAGCAACGCTGTCACGACTTCGAGAAAGGTCAGAAAATGTAGAAGATAACCCATAGCGATTGTCACTCTCCGGATCGATGCCACCCATCAGCCAGCCTGTTCGCCTAGACCTCGTCGCCGTGCGAGGAGCCGCTGAAGCCAAATAAAAAGAGACTCATAATGTACGCGACACCCGGCGACCGCGCAAGACGTGCACACCCTTTTCCATAATGCGTCCATTTCCCGCGAATCCGTCTTGACGGTTCGGTGCTGTCAAGGTAAGGTATGGGCGGTTTAAGCCAGGGTGGCGGAATTGGCAGACGCGCTGCGTTCAGGTCGCAGTGCCCGCAAGGGCGTGGGGGTTCGAGTCCCCCCTCTGGTACCACTTTATTCTTCTTTGTTTTCCCTGCACGGCACTGTTTTCTCATTTCCTTGTGCCTCGCCTCTTCTTTCCTTCCTCTTCATCGATATCAGCCGCGCAACATTACGCACTTACTCGTCGGCGGTAGGCAAAAAAAAGCCGCCCAAGCGGGCGGCGTATTGAGGCGGCATGGAACGTGCGACACAGCATCCGCACCGTTTTCGTAGTCCGCGCGTCGGTGCAGACACCGACGCAGAAAAGCGCAGGCAGGCCTGCGCACTCCAAAGATGCTTTGCATCGGTGCCTCAAACCGAGCTGTGGGCTTCTTGGAGGCACCGAGTCCCAAGGGACCAGAGCTCACGCGCTTGAGGCTAGCACTGCGCAACTTGAGCGTGCGCATACGGGAGCTCTGGGGTTCGAGCGCGCGAACAGTGGCGGGCTGAAGCTCCGCCGCAGGCTACCGCGTAAACGCGGGACTCGGGCTAGATCCACAAACCGTCAACATAAATAATGCCTGCACGGAAAACCTGAGTTTCCGTGCAGGCATTAGGTAGAGCAGCGCGCTGGGAACCCAGCATCGTACGACTGCGAGCCGATCCTCCTCACATTTTGGAGGGAGTCTCGGTGCCAAGCAGCTTGTCGATCTTCGGGCGAAGGTTGGGACGTAGCCTCAGCGCCTGGCCAAATGCCGTGTGTGCTTCCTCCACATTCCCTGCAGCCAGTTCCGCATGCCCAAGTTCCCACCAGGCCTCGTAGTCGCTCTGATTGCATTCCGCCGAACGCCTCAGACAGGAGAGTGCAAACTTCTGCCAGGATGCGGACAACCGCACGAGATCGGTTTTCGACAAGCCTGCAACGCCTGACGAACGCTCCTCGGATGGGGTCTGAGCCGCCTGGTAGTATTCTGCCGCGCGGTCGCTCGCCCGCCGCCCCATCTCGTACCAGGCATACCAGTAGGTCGGCGCCCAAGTCAACGCACGGCAAAGCTCTTGGGTCGAGGCATGCTCCAGGAATGTGGGGCGGTCATAGAACCACTCTCTCTTCCACGACCGCAAGCCAGTGTACACCATCAACACCAAAAGCGCACCGCACACGCACCAGTGAACAACAAGAGGCCGCAGTATGCGGAACCGGGTTTTCTTTTCAGTCTTCTCTGCTGATGTCCCTGTCTTCGCCTTATCTCTATTGAGCGGCAGCGCAAGCCCTAGGAGAGCTGCAAAGAGAAAGGCATTCAGCGGGATGCGCAACGAAAAATCCACCAGCGCGTGGCAGGCGACAACCGCAGCCGCCCCAAAAGCGGCATTGCGCAGCAAGGAACTGGGAACCGCGAGAGACGCATAGCGGTGACGGTCACGGGGTTCGGTCCGAAGACTATGGGAAGATCTCCGCCAAAGCACGGTCGCATACACATAGCCCCAAAGCAAAGCGAGGAGCAACCCCACACCGATCACTCCCCCATCGGCAAGCAACTGGACATAGTCGTTCTCCGCATGCGTGAACGTCGCGTTCCCACACCGACTCTTGTAAAGCGGAAAGACGGGTCGGAATGCTTCCTGCCCACACCCGGCCAACCTGTAGTCCCGCCAGAGCCGGACACTGTCACGCCAGGTCTGGATTCGCGCCTGGCCACTACTCGTGTTGGCTCCGCCCGTCAAGGTCTGCACTCTTTTCTGCACGGCGACCGAGGGCCAGAGAACCAGAACGAATAGGACGGCGACCGCAATCACGGCAGTGGCAGTGGCCATCACGGGATGACCTCGCAAAGTCACCAGCACCACAACGCCCACACCGACCAGCATGGCCAGCAATCCTCCCCGTGAAAGCGACTGGATGGTCGCACCCACCAGGATACCGACGGCAATCAGATAGACCAGCTTTACAAGGCATGTTCTGAGTGAAGGCAGGCGGCGGCGCCTAGTCGTCCGTTTCTCCCCCTGGGACTCGTCTCGAGGGGAGACGAGTAGGAAAATCGCCGCCGGAACCAACATGGCGCAAAAACTAGCAAAATGGTTTCTGTTCACGAAAGGACCAATGGGGAAAGAACCAATGGGCTCTCCCCTCTCAAGGAAGAAACGCCACCAAAACGTCCTTTCCTGGGGAAGCAACCATGGCCCAAGCAGCCCGGCTGCGGCAATGCCTGCGCCACCGAGCACCAAGACTACAATCAGTTGGTGCCGCCCTCGCGAAGAGCATCGACCCACAAGCCAAAACATGGACCAGCAACCCACGAACAGGTAGATGAAACGAAGGGTTCCTGCCTGGTTCAAGGTCAGACGTCTCAGAACAGGGATCGTGGCAAAGTCGATGGTGGACTTGCTCGCAGGGGTTTGGGACTGCTGCGTCTCATAGGCAGTGAGTGCTTGTTCGACCCGGTCAAAGTGGGCGTTGCGCCGGGTGCCGAGCAGGGTTTTCGGCAGCGGGACCAAGGTGAGAAGGAGCCACACGATTGCCAGTTGCCCTGTCCACCAGAGCCCACGCGTGCACAACGAGGGTCTTGCCGACCGCAAAACCAGGATGGATAACAGGGCGGCAACGGCACAGACAGGCAATGCGCCGGGAAGAATCCCCCCTCCAAGAACGGCCAGAAACAGAATGATGGCGAGAGGAATGAGCATTGTTTGACTTCTGGGCTACGTGCAAGATTAGAACTACGTGTCAGTGCTCACTGCTTGCTCGTGGACATGCTTTTCTGCGTCATTCTTGCCGCCACCGTACCGCGACCCGTAATAGTCGCCGTAGTAGCTTCGATAGTAGGCGTAGTGCTTGCCGTAGCGGCCGTACTGGCCATACTTTCCATAGTAGTAGGAACGTTTCGGCAAGTCGATGGCGTTGAGGCTGAAACCAATGACATTGGCATGGCTCAACCGCCTCAGGCTATGGCGGACATCACCGAAGCTCGCGCCCTCGTGCCCCACGATCAGCAACACTCCATCCACCACCCCGGCCATGGTCATGGTATCGACCACGCGACCGATCGGAGC
>JAGLDW010000505.1 GCA_023145395.1 Lentisphaeria bacterium
CCCATCGGCCTTGTGCCGGTGGAGCAAGAGATTGGTGCCTGGCGATTGCCATTTGCTTCGCCCCCATCGGCCTTGTGCCGGTGGGGGCGGGGACAGACGGCCGTTCTGATCGTTGGACGGCGAATCCCGTTAGAGAATTATCGACCCGCCGTCTGCAAGCGCACTCCGAAGCGCGGCTGCGTCCACATTGTAGACAGGTGTTTTCTTCTGGAGCACCATCGTCGCCGCCACCCCGGCCGCCTCTCCCACTTGGTTCAGGTTGACCATGACGCGGACGGCGCCGAACGCGCCCCGGTCGGTGGAGATCATGCGTCCGGCCATGATCACATTCGGGCAGTGGCGATGGACAAGACAACGGTAGGGAACTTGGTAGAATGTCGGGTCCGTCTGGATTTCCTCTCTCCACCTTCCTTCGACCAGTTTGCCGCCATCCCGACGGTCCCGCGTGGTGCCATCGAGGTATTTGAACAGGAATCCACCACCTTGCGGATGGTGCACATCGACGCAGTAGCTGCCATTGGCGATGGCATCGGGAAAGCGTTTTCCCCAGAGAACTTCCTCTTCCAGCAGCCTATGCTCCGCCGAGAATCGCCGCGTTTCGCGGATGCCGATGTAGGAGGCGAGAGAGACGAGAGACATGGCCTCGTCGCCTTCTCCGTACTTGCGCAAGAGGTCCATGACAGCCCGCATCTGTCTGCGTCCCTCGATCTCGGCCGCAGTGAGTTGTGTCGCGTCCGCGCAGTTCGCGCCGAACACATGCGTTTCGGCCAGCATTGTGACTCCGGGCGTATCGGGGACGGAGCCTCCCCATCCCGAATCCTCCATCAGTCCGAACTCCTCGCGGTGTGCGCGGTACAGCGCTCGGAATCCGGCACTGCGGAAATGGAGCATCTTGGCACAGGATGTCGGAGGCTGCAGATCGGGGGCGATGTCGAACGGGATTCCTGCGCGTGCAGCCAGATCTCCATCCCCAGTGGCGTCGATGAACACGTCGGCCACGATGGCACTGCGTCCGTCCTTGTTTTCGACCAAGACTGCCTCGACTCGCCCGTCATTTCCGATCACGGGAGCGCAGAACGAAGTGTGGAGCATGGGCGTGATGCCATGCTCGAGGACGAGTTCGTCAAGCTCGACTTTCAGTTCCTCGGTGTTCAGTCGAAACCCTGCGCTGCGACTGGCCGCGATATCCGCGGCCGCGCCGCGCCGTTTCAAACGGTTGAGGGTCTCGAGGGTCAGCCCGGCGATGATCGGGGTGGCGAACTCCGTGTCGAGAAGGGAGTGCCAGATGTTGACCAGTCCGCTAGTGGCGACCCCGCCAAAGGCATTTTGGCGTTCGACGAGCACCACTCGGGCGCCCAGCCGTGCGGCACGCACTGCGGCAAAGACTCCCGTGCAACTCCCCCCGAGGATGCAGATGTCGGTTTCGGCGATGACAGGGACTTGACGGCCTGGCTCGAGAATGATTCTCATACTTGTGTCTGCTCTGTTGTGCAGTTAGGTCACAGTTATCCCATAGGATGACGGAGTGGTGGAGGACTGGAGGCATGGAGTGCTGCTACTGAGCTCGAACTGCAGCATGCGGCGGCGTCTGAAGACCAACTGATCGGGAATGGGAGTTTGCACTTTCAGCACCATTTCAAGAATCTGCAACTCGTTGATCTCAATGCTCCATTCCTCCAGTACTCCAATACTCCATGGGATCGCTGTGCAATTAGGACTATTGCTTTGCAGGTGTGATCTCGATGCGGTCCACAGCCACACCCGGTTCTCCGGGAAAGACGATCATGAGAACGGGGTCGGTGCTCCGGACAGAAAAGACCAACGACGAGATGCAGGGGGACACCACCTCCTTTTCTCGCGGGTAGGTGCGTGTGTTCGCGCCGGCAATCCACACGTAGACGGCATCGCTTTCGGCATTGGTCGCGTGTGCGTACACCATGGCCTGATAGGAACCTGGGGGCAGAGCGAAGAAGCATTCCGCCTGAGCATTCAGCTTTGGGAAACGGATGCCAGCGTGTCCGCCGGGGAGTTCGACCTGTGTGGCAGCGCCGATTGTGAGGCACTCCTCCAGTTCCACCACGTACACGCCCTTTGGGTTCTTGACCAGTTCCAGTGTACGCGTCTCCTTGCTCTTGCGGCGATAGGTGACACGCTTGATCTTTGGAATCGGCTGGGGATTCGAGATGCGCAGGATGTTGGCTTCTTTCCCTTGCATCCAGCGCGGCCCCACCTCTTCCGGGCGCAGTGGGCCGCGTGTGGGGTTGGCGCCGTTCCCCTCTTCACAGCCAGTGTCGGGCTTCCGGTCGCGCTTCCGGCCATAGGCGTCCTCAGACAGCCCGGGGATCCTCTGATTCACATCCCGGAAATC
>JAGLDW010000506.1 GCA_023145395.1 Lentisphaeria bacterium
TGTTCCAGTCCAGGCTTGGCGTCTCCGGTCGCCCAGACCACATTGCCCCGCCAGCTTGTCACGTGCGATCCGTCGTCTCTCACCAAAGTGCCGCGTTGCCCGACGATGAGGTTGCCAATGAAATCGTTGAAGGTTGGAGTCAGGCGCCAGGTGGTGGAGGGGTGGGTGTTGGGTTGGCCGAGATGGATGCCATAGCGGCCACAGTTGATGATTGTGTTGTGGGCGATGACGCAGGAATTGACGGGGCCGTAGTGACGCGCGCCACTGGGCAGGTAGATCCCGTCGCGGGAGCAATCCTGGATGTGGTTGTTGACGATGATGTGTCCGCTGCCGTGGACGCGGATGCCACCACTGTTTCCAAGGAGAAAATTTCCCTCCACGCGGGCTCGGTCGCCACCGCGCAGTACCAGCATGGCGCCGCAGCGGACGAAGGTGTTGTAGCGGTAGGTGTTGTCGCTGCTCTTGTTGGAGATGATCTCGGCGTCGCCATTCGCTTTTTCAAAGAGGCAATGCTCCACGACCGCGTACTGCGAAGTGCGGTCGGAGAATCCTCCCTGTCCGATCTGCACGGCCTCCTGGCCGTTGGACGAGCGTCGGATGATATCCTTGTAGTAGTTCCAGGAAAACGTGTTGTGCGTGTTTTCGCAGTCATCCGTGCGGATCATGACGGTCATCCCAATGGAGAGATTCCCCCGCATGTAGCACCGTGTCACCAGGTTGTTTTGCGACCTCCCGCGCAGTGCGACGATGGGAGCGCCAGTGCTGGTGGCCGGTCCGCACTCGATAAACGCACAGTCTTCGAGAACGCAGTTCTGCGCATCGCGAAACGTGACGACCCCGGAGGTCCGCGCTTGGTCGAACACGAAACCACTGACTCTCACATGGGTTCCACCAAACAGAATCTGGCTCATCCCCGTGAAACGCGCGCCACCAGGGGTTTGGGAACGAAACACGATGGGGAGTGCCGCCGTTCCCTGAGCACGAAACAGTAGTTTGGCATCATGGTAGAGACCATCCGCCAGGATGATCGTGTCGCCAGACTTCGCCTTGCTGAGAGCATCCACGGCGAGAGCTGGCGAGGCAGCGTTGAACTCGGTCGCGCTGGCCCATGCACAACATGCCATGGTGATGCAGAAGATTCTCGAGATGATGTTTTTTCGGAGGTTCATTGAGCATCTTCCTTTGGACCGTGTGGAGACTGTGCTGGGTGCATGGAGTCAATCTACCGAGTCAAGCACAACAGGCAATCCTCTGTCTCATCAAAGTTTCGACTGAGCACGGAGCTTCTCGAAAACTGGGAACTTGTTCTGTTGCATCTTGAGGCTCTTGCAAAACCCCACGCGTGCCGCGCGGACACGTGGGGGTTCTGCAAGAGCCTCTCTTGAAATGGCATTGGGATTGGGAGGCAAGGCACTTGCAGAAAACGCTGGCATTCTCTGGAAACAAAAACGCTGGCATTATACATTGTTCATGAACTGAAGAGGAACGGGAGCATTGCGCAGCCCATTTCCCGATTGTGCACGCGGTCAAGAAGAAAGCTTTAGCGAAAGACGCGCCGATGTCAACTCCCTTCCGATTTCACTATCGTTCTCTTGATGAACTGAAGCAGGAGCTGGACCGTTTGGGGGTCAACCTGCCGGTCACAGAAGATCTCTCGGTGCTCTCCACACCATGTCGTTTTGCCGGTCGGACTGTTCCGAATCGTTTTGTGGTTCATCCGATGGAGGGGTTCGACTCCGATGCTGCGGGTGCGCCCGGCGAACTGGCTTTCCGCCGGTACAGGCGGTACGCCGAGGGCGGGGTGTCGGTGATCTGGGCGGAAGCGACGGCTGTGCTCTGGGAGGCACGCTCCAATCCTGGGCAGCTTTGGATCCACGACGGAAATGTGGATGCCTTTGCGCAGATGGTGGCTCAGGCGCGTAAAGCGGGACACGAGGCAAACGGATTCGAACCGGTGTTCATTCTCCAACTCACCCACAGTGGACGATACAGCAAACCAACTGGAGTTCCCGAGCCGATCATTGCCCATCACAGTGCGGTTCTTGATTCCAAACACAACCTTCCGTCCGACTATCCACTGGTGACGGACGAGTATCTCGACCGTCTGCAGGACGCGTTTGTGCACGCGGCCAAACTGGCTGCGCGAGCGGGGTTCGACGGGGTGGACGTGAAAGGCTGTCATCGCTATCTCGCGGCTGAACTGCATGCTTCGTTCACCCGTGAGGGGCGATATGGAGGGAGTTTTGAGAATCGCACCCGCCTTTTGCGCGAGTCATTGACCCGCATACGGGACGAGGTGTCCAGTCTCTTTGTGACAACCCGTCTGAATGTCTACGACGCGATCGACTATCCCTATGGCTTTGGCGTGAGCGAAGAGGACTATCGCATACCAGATCTAAGCGAGCCCATTCGCTTCATCGGCGATCTTAAGAACGTGGGTATCCCCCTTCTGAACATCTCCATCGGAAACCCCTACTTCAATCCCCATTTTGGCCGCCCCTACGACCTTCCCGTCGCTGGTGCAAAGCCCCCTCCGGAGCACCCTCTCGTTGGTGTTGCGCGTTTTTTGAAGATCACAAAAGAGGTGCAGGAGGCCCATCCGGATCTGCCAGTGATTGGCTCGGGGTATACCTGGCTACGCCAGTTCATGCCCAATGTCGCCGCAGCGGTTCTGCAGACAGGGGGTGCGACTCTCATCGGGCAGGGCCGTGGTGCCTTTGCCTACCCGGACTCGGTCAACGACATCTGCAAGAAGGGGGCATTGGATCCTCGAAAAGTCTGTGTGACTTGCTCGTGCTGCACCCAGATCATGCGCGATGGAGCGAAGACGGGGTGCGTGGTGCGCGACAACGAGATCTATGGCGAGCAGTACCGGCTTGGACGGCGTTTCGCTTTGGACCGCCTACAGGAGGAGGCCAGGCGTTGCCGCGAATGTCTGGAACCCACATGCGCCGACGGTTGTCCCGCCCGGATCGACATTCCCGGTTTTGTACGTGCTTTTGCCGATGGTGACTTCGCCACATCCTACAATATTCTACGGGCGCGCAATGTGCTGCCCGAAATGTGCGGATTCATCTGCCCGGCTGCGGAGCAATGCCAGGCCGGATGCGTGGAGGAGCACATCTGCAAGAACCCCATCCCGATCCAGGACATCCAGCTCGTCGTTTCGAAAACGGCCCGGCGGATGGGGATCACCGGCGTGCGCATGCCTGAAGCTTCGACCGGGAAACGGGTGGTGGTGATTGGTGGCGGTCCCTGCGGACTGGCCTGCGCAATCCAGTTGCTCGAGAAGGGGCACTCGGTTGTGATCATGGAAAAGGGCAAGCGTCTTGGCGGAACACCGGACGACACCATCCCAGGTGCGCGCTACACAGACTCGGAAGCCGAGGTCGAAGCTGTGCTCAAACCTGCCCTCGAGGCAGGCCGGGCGGAGGTGTGTCTCGAGACCGTCCTGGGTGTCGATGTGCATCTCGAGGATCTGACAAGCGAGTACGATGCCGTGTTTTTGGCCGTGGGTCTTGGCAAATGCACATCCATCGGCGAGGCCGAAGGTGTATATGGCGCCATGGCGTTTCTCAAGGCGGTCAAAAGCGGAGTTCTCACCGAGCTTCCTGGGAAGATCGCCGTGCTGGGTGCAGGCAATACTGCCATGGATGCGGCCTCGACCGCACGGCGTCTTGGCTCCCCGGATGTATATCTCGTCTATCGCCGGTCGTTTGCGGAGATGCCCGCCTGGAAAGAGGAGCGAGATGTGTTCCTGGACATGGGGGGGCACATTCTTCTACTGACTCAGCCGATCGGCTACGAGACGGATGATGCAGGAAAACTGATCGGCTTGCGAGTCGCGCACACGGAGCTTGGCGAACCCGATGCATCTGGCCGAAGACGTCCAGTGGTTGTGCCGGACAGCGAGTTCATCCTACCTGTGAGCATGGCCGTGGAAGCGATGGGACTCGGCTTGGCAGACAGCCTGAAGCAGGCAATGACCGGTGTTGCGCTAACAGACCGTGGCCTGGTCCAAGTGGACTGCCAGTTCGCCACCAGTGTGCCCGGCGTGTATGCCGCCGGCGACTTGGTGAACGGTGGAACCACCGCCGTCCAAGGCATTGCCGAAGGAATGGCAGCGGCGCTGTCCATCAACAGCACCCTCTCGTAAGCCCAAATCCTGGAGGGCCGATGTCCACAGCGGCCGCGTCCTGCGAACTCCG
>JAGLDW010000507.1 GCA_023145395.1 Lentisphaeria bacterium
TTTGGAGAGCACTGAGTTGGTTTGATCGAACCTGTTCGGTCCTTCTCATTCGGCCGATTCTTTGTGTTCTCCAAATATAGAGACCATTTGGCGAATTCGACATGCCGTAATACGGCATGACGGATACGCCGAATCTCCGTGATCTTCCTACTCCGTGCCTCCGTGCCTCCGTGGTGAAGTCTCTCCGGATTCCGGTTCTTCCGGGCCAACAGGGATTGATCATCAATATTGATTGTCCAGACAATTAGTGAAATGCCATAGCGCGGAACTCAGACGGTTCTCCGTGTGTTCAGAAGATAAAATAGATGAAGGGGTTGAACGATTGTGTGGTCAGCGCGACGATCGCGAGCAGGAAGACGGTGAAGATCCAGGCGATTTTCGGCCAGGTGATTCTGCGTGTGAAGTCCCATGTCTGTGGGGCGCCCCAGACGACGAGGGCGGCGATCAGGAAGCTCAGCTGGTAGTAGGGACGATGGAGTACTCCGCCGATGAGCCCGGCCGCTGCGGAGTCCGCACCGAAGCCGAGCATGGTCGCGCAGTAGTCCAGTGCGTGGCTCAGGTCACGCGCCCGGAAAAACACCCAGGTGAAGAGCAGGAGCACGAAGGTGAGGGCAATCCTGGCGGGGCGGGGCAGGGCGCGGTAGGGACTATCCTTGCCTTGCGCACGCTCGAACGCGAGCATGGCGCCGTGCATGCCTCCCCAAATCGCAAAATTCCAGCTTGCGCCGTGCCACAGTCCTCCGAGGAGCATCACAGCCAGGAGGTTGAGATATGTGCGGGCGTTGCCCTTGCGGTTTCCCCCCAGCGGGACGTAGAGGTAGTCTCGCAGCCAAATCGACAACGAGAGATGCCAGCGTCGCCACATGTCCGTGATCGACTCGCTGAGATAGGGCGAGTCAAAGTTCTTGGGGAAAACGAAGCCAAGCAGTAGCCCCAGCCCGATGGCCATGTCGGAGTAGCCACTGAAGTCGAAGTAGATCTGAAATGCGTAGGATGTCACCCCATACCAGGCATCGGAAAAGGTGACAGCGCCGGAGTTGAAGGCCATGTCGGCGATCTTGCCGCATGGATTCGCCAGCAGAACCTTCTTGCCGAGCCCTAGGCAGATGAAGGCGACGCCACGGGAGAATTTCTCCATGGTGTGAGTGCGTGTCTGGAGCTGTTCCGCCACTTCCTGGAATCGGATGATCGGACCGGCGACGAGCTGCGGAAACATGGCCACGTAGCAGGAAAAATCGGTGAAGTTGCGAATGGCCTTGGCATCTCCGCGAAAGACATCGATGGAGTAGCTCATGGATTGAAAGGTGTAGAAGCTGATGCCAAGCGGGAGCGTGATCCGGTACCAGATGTCGAGGCGAAACTCTGCCAGGCCCAGGGCGGAGAGAAGGGCGTCGTAGTTGGCGGTGGCGAAGTTGAAATACTTGAAGAAGCCGAGCAGGGAGAGATTGGCGCAGATGGAGATGATGAGAGCGATTTTCTGCTTCCTTGTTCGCGATCCTCCCTTCGCCAGCGGCTGGACCGGTTGTTTCCACGATGTGCCGAATTGCCGCGTCATGACCAGTCCGCAGATGTAGTCGATCACCGTGGAGGTGAACATGAGCAGCACGAACGCGGGATTGGCCCAGCCGTAGAAAAGGTAGCTGAGAAGCGTGAGGATCAGATGCCTGGCCCGCCGTGGCGCTCCGTAGTAGAGAATCAACGCGAAGGGCAGGAAGTAGAAGAGAAACAGATGAGAGCTAAAGACCATGGATTTGCCGTGGTTTTCCTGGTGTCAGGCGTGTCGGATGTGTCAGCGCGTGTTGGAGTCAAAATGCACTCGGTCGATCCAAACGGTTCCGTTTCCGCCGTCCTCATAGTTGATCAAAAATGTCAATTGGGCTGTGCGGTCGAGGTTTTGGAGCTTTGTGCGGTACTCCCAGTTCGTGGCGGCTGACTTGAAGCTTGCGCTCCGCAGATCGATCTCGATGCTCTCTTGCCAGGCACCCGGTGTGAGTTCGAATTTTTGGCTTTCGAAGAACTGTTGGTCCGGCATGGTCCAGAAGGCGCAGGACACGCTGATGGGCTTGGTTCCGGTGCGGCGCACGTCGAAAAGCAGTCGGCCGGTCTTTGAGAGGTCGATGTCCAGAGGGCGGGTCAGTGCAGCCTTGCCATGCTTTCCGGGTGCGAACTGGATCTGCAGGACTCCACCTCGGTCCTCCGTTTTCTTTGTCGTCACGTTTTCGACTGGGTCGGCCCAGGGCTCGGTGGTCCAGCTGGCGAACTCCTCCAAGTCGTGGGCTTCTTTCGGGTCGAGCACTGGTGGCGGCAGGACGGTTGGAGCCGACACGGCGAAGAAGAGGGGGATGTCGAAATCTTCCTCCAGCGTGTCGGATTGGTAGAAGCGCTCGAGCTGGGGATTCAGATCGAAGGACTCCACGATCACCTGAACACGGCTTCCCACTAGAGCCTCTGCGACTGGCAGTGGCTGCCCGTCGAGCAGGACCCAGTGGATGACACGAATCCGTTTGGTCGGTGCTTCGCCTGTCCCCTTCGGAGTCGAGGCGACACTCTTGGAGGACGCAATTTCGTACTCGTAGCAGGCGAGTGCCTCTCGGTAGGGGGCAATTTCTTTGAGTGTAGGCTGCTTGGACTTGGCGATGAGCTTTGCCTCGATCTCGTACTTCGGCACCGATGCCCTGGCCAGCAGCCGGTTTCGAGACATGGCGGCGTTCTGCTTTGCCTCCTTGGCGCCAAGAGCACGGCTGTAGATGGCAATGCCCTCGAGAGTGCCGGACCAGTCACGTCTGTCGCTCCATTCATCGCCGAAGAGAAGGTGGTGGGGCGCCCAGTTGCTGAAGTCGCCACTCACTTTGTTGCTGGAGAACACCTGCTTGCCATCCAAGTGGCAGACGAGTCTTCCTGCCTTGTACGTCACGATCACGTGGGTCTGCTTGCCGGCGGTGATCGGGCAGAGCGACACTTGAGGATTTGCGCCGTTTTCCCCGGTCTTGGTAGTGCGCAAACGTAGAATCAGCTCGTTTTTCTGCTGGCCAAGCGTAACGTTGCGACTGCCCCCATCGGTGGAAAAAGAGAGGATCCGGGCTGGACCGCTCTGCTCGAGATTCGCGGGGAGAAGAACCGCCTCGATGCTGAGTTCGCCAGTTTTCCTGCAGGCCTCCAGCAATGGTTCGTCGGCTCCCTCCACCACATAGGAACCACCCCCTAGTTCCATGGCGTAGTTGTGGTCAAGCCGGGCATGCCCACGGGCTTTGAGACGGTAGGTCCGATTCTTTCCAGTTGCCGGATCCATGACGAGATTCGGGCGATTGCCAGTCTCCCACAAAAACACCAGACCTGCGCGATTGGCGGGCCACACGGGCACTTCGATGCGGACTTTTTGCGGCGGCATCGTGTTGGGCCGCTGCGCTTGGTCGCGGATGCCCTCCATAGACAACCAGTCTTCTGCGGGTGGTTCCGCCCCCAGCGCGATGACGAGCGTGGTGTCGGAGTTATCCAGTCGCCAGCCTGTGAGTGCTGTCCCAGACTCCATTTCGAGCTTCAGGTTGTCGGTTTGGACAGGCTCGTCAAAGGTGATCACGATCTCGCGTTTTCCGCGGAGTATGGCGTCCGTAAGAGTCGGAGGCTTCGCTTCTTCGACGGTGATTCGGCCCCGCAGGAATCGCGATCCATGTTGCGCGGTCACGGTGAAGGTGCCAGGTGTGTCGAAGGTATGCTCGAGGACGCTGCGCTTTCTCACGCTTTGTTTGCCGACTCGCCAATTCCAGTTCACGGCGGGTCCATCCGGGCGCAGGGCGACCGTGAATGGCGCCTCTCCCTGGTGGCGTCCCAGCGCGAGGCCCGTCAGAAACACGTCGGGAAAACGGTCGTTGCCGCGGTCGAATGAATAGCGCACGGGCTTGCCGATCAACTCCAGTGTCTTCGGATCGCTGGCCGCGATGAAGATGTCGTAGTCGGATTTGAAGTGATCGTGCTGATTGGGGGAGGCCGCAAACGCGAACAGTCGGGAGCAGCGCGAGAACATGGGAAAATACAGGTAGTTCCGTCCGCTGGGCATGCGCTTGTCTTTTTTCTCGATGATGTTCGAGGTCTTTCCCGTGGCGAGATGGATACGCTTGAGCGGTCCACCGCCTCCCCCCGTCCAGAACCCCCACACACCGTCGTGGGTGAAGTAGGGCTGGCAACCACCATGCTTCTTCCGAGGCAGGATCGACTGGGTCTTTGGGTCGTAAACGGAGAAATTAGGGCGTCCCTGGATGGCGAATTTCTTGGTCCGGTTGAGCAGGAATCCGTATTTCTCATGTCCCTTCTTGGTTAGTCGGGTGGTCTTGCCAGATGTCACGTTCAGCTGATAGGTTGCGCCATCGCCGGCAATGTAAATTAGCTCGTTCTTGTCGAGCCAGACTGCGCCTCGGTCCTCGAAGTAGGCCCGGGCGCTGGGGGCGATGATGCGGTCCCCCGTGCCATCGACATTCATGATATGCAGGGGGCACTTGGCACCTTTTGGAATCGCTTTGTAGGTGTGGGATCCTCTTGGGTAGCTGATGTAGACCAGCTTCTCACCATCGGGGGAGATGTGGGGGCAAAAATGCTCGCGCCCCTTTTCTTCCAGGCTCAACTGTCGCAATCCCGAACCATCCAGGTTGCGGCGCCAGAGCCGCCAGCTACCCGTGCGGTTCGATTCCCAGACTACAAAGCCATCGCCAAGCTTGGCAAGTGTTTGCCAGCCCTTTTGCCGGTCTGCTTCGCTTACCTTGTCTCCGGCAAAACCAGGCAGGCTGGCGCAGATGATGGCAAATCCGATGAGAAGTCTGATGGCACGCAGGCGGAGGGTTGCAGAGAGAATGCTCTTCGACATACACGTTTCCCCTTTGGAGAATCAGAGGTGGCTTTGGGAGAGGACCTTTCCCTTGTATATGCCGATCAAAGGGGAATGTGTCGATGTGGCATCGGAATATCTGACCCGTGTGCGCCTCGGCAAATGGCAAACCTCGCCTTGTACGGCGGGCGGCCCCCC
>JAGLDW010000508.1 GCA_023145395.1 Lentisphaeria bacterium
TCAACTTTTCGTCAGGACTTGACACGCCCGCCTTTTCGCGGTGGGTCTTGCACGGCACTTGCCTCCCTGTACATTGCTTTGTCTGTCTAAGGGTCGGCACGGAGAATAACTTTACATTTTCGCGCGGACCCTAAGTGGCTAGCTAGGAGAAACACGGGTATGCAGGACCTGATCAACAGAGCCAGTGTCCTTATCGAGGCGCTTCCCTACATCCAGGAGTTCCGTGGCAGCACCATCGTGATCAAGTTCGGTGGCAGCGCGATGGAGGATCCAGAGTGCACGCGCAATGTGATCCGGGACATTGTCTTCATGGAGTGTGCGGGCATGCGCCCCGTGATTGTTCATGGAGGCGGAAAGGCCATCAGCGCCGAACTTGAGAAACAGGGCGTGCCCACACGCTTTATCAACGGACTGCGCTACACGTGCGAACGCACCATCAAGGTTGTGGACGACGTGCTGCACAATCAGATCAACGCCGGACTGGTAAAGATGATGGAGGAGGCGCGCGGCAAACCCAGCGCCGTCTCAGGCAAGAACGTCCTGCGCGCCGAGCGAGTCACCACCACCGACACCGACACCGGCGCCGAGATCGACTTGGGGTTTGTGGGACGTGTCGTCAATGTCGACACGGAGCAGCTTCACTGGGTTCTCGAGCGAGGACGAGTGCCCGTCATCACGCCGCTCGCATGCGACATGAGCGGCAACGTCTTTAACATCAACGCCGATATGGCCGCCTGCGAAATTGCCAGACAGCTTGACGCTCGAAAGCTTGTCTTCCTGAGCGATGTGCCGGGTGTGTTGCGTGATCCAGACGATCCTTCGACCCTCATCTCCAGTATCCACCGCGACGATGTGGAGATCCTCATCGCCGGCAAGGTCATCCAGGGCGGCATGGTCCCGAAAATCCGGAGTGCTGCCAGTGCGCTCGACCAGGGCACGGAGAAGGTTCACCTCATTGACGGCCGCGTGAAGCACTCGCTGCTGCTGGAGTTCCTGACCACCGAGGGAATCGGCACCGAAATAATCCAGTCCTAGCCTCGCTCTTGCACGGATCCCGCCGCCGCCGGGCTTGTCCCGGTGGAGCGATGATTTTGGAGAAAGGGAAAGGTTCACGCCCCCCCCCGATCCCGCCGCCGCCGGGCTTGTCCCGGTGGAGCGATGATTTTGAAAAATGGGAGAGGGATTCTGCCCCCTCTCGCCCAGCTCCACCCCCACTGCTATAGGAACAGTGGAGGGGGGAAGCGTCAGAAGCCAGGATTGTAGTTCCGCCTTTTGAGGCAAAATGCGGAAGTGCCGGAACCAGAAGACATCGTCCCATGTGGCCGTCCGGGCCTCCCGGCGGCACAGGTTTGCTGTTTCCTTCCCAAAGGAGTCTGTGCCATGCCCGAATTGCTCAACTCTCCCGAAGTAAGACTCGCTCTTGTGGGTGTGTCCCGCGATTGTTTTCCCTCCGCCTTGACCGCTCGGCGCCTGGATGCCCTGCACACGGCGTTGTCGGCGACGGGTGTCGATTCTCTGCGCTGTCCGGTCATCGTCGAGAGCGAGACGGACGCGGTGGCGGCGCTGGACGCGCTGGCGGAGTCCGACTGCAATGCGGCGGTGATCTTCCTGGGCAACTTCGGACCCGAGGGGCCGACCTCCTTGTTCGCGCAATGGTTTGACGGACCAGTCATGATCTGCGCGGCGGCAGAGGAAAACAAAGCCATGCTCGCGACCGAGCGCGGAGACGCTCTCTGCGGAATGCTCAACTGCAGCTACAACCTGGGTTTGCGCCAGGTTCCCGCCTACATCCCGCAGATGCCCGTGGGACTCCCGGACGAACTGGCTGCAAAGATCTCGGACTTCACGGGCATCGCGCGTGTCCTGATCGGCCTAAGCAGTTTGAAAATCTTTGGTTTTGGTCCGCGCCCGCAGGATTTTCTGGCCTGCAACGCACCGATCAAACCGCTCTTCGATCTTGGGGTCGAGGTGATGGAGAACTCCGAGCTGGATCTGTATCAGCGCTTTCTAGCCGTGTCCGGGCGCAAGGAGCAGATCGCCTGTGTCGTGGAGGACATGAAACGGGAGCTGGGGGAAGGCTGCTCGTACCACGATCTGCTGCCGAAACTCGCCCAATTCGAATTGGCGCTGCTGGACTTCATGGAGGAGAACCTTGGTGCCAGCTCCTTCGGCGCCTTTGCGAACAAGTGCTGGCCCGCCTTTCAGGAGATGTTCGGCTTCTGCCCCTGCTACGTGAACAGCCGTCTCACAGGCCGCGGCATTCCCGTCGCCTGCGAAGTGGACATCTACGGAGCGCTCAGCGAATACATGGTGCAACTCGCCTCCGATCACCCGGTGACACTGCTCGATATCAACAATTCGGTGCCTGCCGATCTGATCTCGGAGGATGCGGACCTCCACGGTGCTCGGCCGGAAGACCTGTTCATGGGCTTCCACTGCGGCAACACCTGCAGCTCGTGCATGAAGAGCTGCAGCCTGAAATACCAGCTCATCATGAAGCGCCTGCTCGAGGATGAAGGTGCCCCCGACATCACCCGTGGTACGCTTGAGGGGCAGATTATGCCTGGCCCCATCACCATGTTCCGCCTCCAGTCCACGCCGGACTGCGAACTTCGCAGCTACATCGCCGAGGGCGAGATGCTGGACATCGATCCCTGCACATTTGGCGGCACCGGCATCGCGGCCGTGCCCGAGTTCGCACGCTTCTACCGCCATGTCCTCATCGGCCGGAACTTCCCCCATCATGGTGCCTTTGGCTTCAAGAAAGTGGGAAAGATCCTCTTCGAGGTCGTCAAGCTGCTGGGCATCGACAACGTAGGCACCCCCTTGCCCCGCACCACCCTCTATCCGGGCGAGAATCCCTTCGAACTGTCCAATTGGTAGAAGGCCTGGGCATTTCGGAGGAGATTGGAGAGGAGACAATGGATTTCACAGAGAGTCAATTGGCCGTCATTGGTCATCGCGGAAGTCATCTACAACTCATCGCGTGCGCAGGATCAGGCAAGACGGAAGTCGTGGCTCGCCGAGTCGCCAGGCTGCTTGATCCCGAAGCATCATCCAGATGTCTTCCGATGAACATTGTTGCATTCACGTTTACCGACAAAGCCGCTGCTGAGCTCAAGCAACGGATCATTGAGCGTGTTCGCGCGGCGCATGGCAACATGCCAGGCCTCGCGGAGATGTTCGTGGGAACAATTCATGCCTTCTGTCTTGAGTTGCTCAGGTCGGAAGTCTCCGAGTATTTGAAGTACGAGGTGCTCAACGAGGTTCAGCAGGCACTGTTGGTGGATCGGCAAAGCAAGCGAAGTGGGCTCACGACGACGACGGATCTTCAGGGCCGCACTCTGCGCCGGTACACAGACACAGACCGCTATGTTCAGGCACTTGCCATTCTCCGGGAGGCGGAGCTTGTTGATTCTGAACTGTACGACGCCTCCATCGTAGCAGGGCTTCAGAAGTACCGCGAAGTGCTGACCACCACTTCCCACTTCGACTACTCTGCCATCATGGAAGAGGCCGTGAAGGCGGTCGCGAACTCCCCTGATCTCCAGATCCGCTTGGGTGCACGAATCCGGCATGTGATTGTTGACGAGTACCAGGATGTCAACCCGATCCAAGAAGCACTTGTCCGCTTGCTGGCCAACCTTGGGGCTCGGATTTGCGTCGTTGGTGATGATGACCAGACGATCTACCAATGGCGCGGCAGCAATGTGCGGAACATCCTCTCATTCGCTGACCGATATGCTCCGGTCAAGGAGATTCGACTCCAGGAGAACTTCCGCAGCAGTGAAGGCATCGTGGTGACCGCCCGGGAGTTCATCGCGCAGAACACGGAGCGCCTTCCAAAGGAGATGATTCCCACCACGGTCCAGCCCTTTGATGCTGGGGATCTGGTGGCCTTGTCCTTTGACAGTCCAGCGGAAGAGGGCGCCTACATCGCCGAGACAATTCAATCTCTAGTTGGTGTGTCGTTCGCTGAGAACGACTCCGTACCTCGGGGATTGGCATATGCCGACATGGCTGTTTTGCTGCGCAGTGTCAGGACCAACGGCGAGCCAATCACCGCAGCATTGGATGCGGCTGAAATCCCCTACGTCGTCAGTGGAATGAACCGGCTCTTCGCAACGCCGGAAGCCGAGGCCGCGAGGCAGTTGTTCTACTTCCTGGGGGAATGTCCAGACATTGCCGAA
>JAGLDW010000509.1 GCA_023145395.1 Lentisphaeria bacterium
TTATGTTGCGCGCAACATAAAGTGATTTATGTTGCGGGGGACGTTATGTTGCGAGATGGTCCTGCGAGCAGCGATTAATGGCGGTTTTCGACATGAACCAAGCCTACAGGGTGTAGTTTACGCAACATAACGCTCCTTGCGTGAGCACCGCGTGAGGAACTCCATGATTGCGGGCTGTTTCCACTGTGGGGTCTCAGGCGGCTTGCCGCCGTCAGGCGGCGGCATCTTCTCCAGTGCCCTGCGTTTTCGTTCCACGCTGACCTCAACGTACTGACTGGCGGTTTTGATGTGGGCATGCCCAAGCCAGTCTCTGACAACGAAGATATCGTTGCCAGCCTCTATCAGGTGTAGGGCCGTGGTGTGGCGAAAGACATGCGGTGTGATATTTCTTCCTTGTAGGGACGGGCATATGGCGCTGGCGGCTTTGGCATGAAGGGCCACCCGCCTGCCGATCCCGAACCGGGTCATGGGACCACCCCGGCTACTGAGGAAGATGTGTTCTGAGTCGATGCCAAGCTGCTTTCTCAACTCAAGGTAGTGAGTGAGCATTTCAGCGGTTTCTTCCCATAGCGGGATAACGCGTGTCTTCCTGCCTTTTCCGGTGACTGTGACTGTGGCCGGTGCATCGAAGCGCACGTCGGCGATGGTGATGTCAGCCAGTTCCTGTACGCGTGCGCCGGTATTGTGCATCAGCTGTAGCAACGCCTTGTCGCGTGCTCCCATCAACGTGGAGGGATCTGGGCAGGCAAGGATCGCAACCACTTCCTCGACGGTGAGGCTTGGAAGCGGATGGTGTTCGCTGCTTTTCTGTTTGATGGCTTGGATGCGTTCGTTGGCATGCATCAGTTCGGGAACGGTCCTGGCCAGGAAGTGAAAGAAGGTCTTTATGGCTGCCAGGCGTTGATTTCGCGTGGTCGTCGCGTTGCCGCGTTCTTTCTCGATGTAATCCAGGAAGTCCAGCACCCGTTCGGGGCTGATCATCTGGATGTCGATGGCCTCAGGGTCGATCTCAAGACACTCACAAAGGTAGTTGATGAGCAGTTTCATGCAGTCGCTGTAACTGGCGATCGTATTGGCGGCCAGACCGCATTCGGTGACCAGGTGCCTGGTGAAGAAAGCGCTAACGATGTGACTGAAGGTCATTGTTCGAACCCCTGCTGCGTAGTGATGTAGGACTTGAAGGCGGTTGCCGCATTCTGCAGCGCGACTGCGTCGATGTGCAGGTAGATTTGGGTGTCGAAGATCCTGACGTGGCCCATGGCAGTGGTCAGCACAGGCAGCAGCGCATTGATATCCATGTCGGCCCGGCGCCAGTGAGCGAGGACCTGGCAGGCATAGTTATGACGAAGATCGTGAAGGCGTGGTGGCGGATCGCCCTGGATGGCGCAGTGTCGGCACAGACGCCCGAACCAGTAGTGGGCCTGGCCATATGTCAGCGCCGTATCGTAGCTGCCGATGAAAAGAGGCGAGGAGCGTGAGTTGCCCATATGAGGTTCTCGAGCAGTCAGGTAGCCCGTCAGCTCCGTGAGGGTGGAGCGACTCATGGGCACGAGCCGTTCCTTGCCGAATTTTCCCCTGACCACGTGCAGGGTCGAGCGGTCCACATCGATGTCGGCCACGGTCAGACTGAGAGCTTCGCCGATGCGCAGTCCCGTACTGTAGAGCAGACCGATCAACACGCCTATGCTGTGGACTCGAATGCCGCCCGACCGGAGGCATATGTCGGTGGCAGCCATCAGATCGACCACCTGTTCTGGGGTGATCGGGAAGAAGCGTATGGTTCGCCGATGCCGGGGCAGAATGCGCTCCGGGAAGATGGCGCTGGCCGGATTCCTAGCCTGTAGATAGCGGCTGAACTGACGGGGTGCTGCAAGCCGGGTCATGCGCGAATCGTCTGTCAGGTGTGCCGTTGTGGCCACGTAGCGCTCCATCGTCTCAAGGGTGAGGAGCCGATCGGAACTCTGTTGCGTGTCCTCGACCAGGAAGCGATCAAAATAGCTCAAGTTGCGCGCCTGATCGGTGTAGTCGTAGCCCTGCATGCGTTTGAAGGAGACGAAGTCGGCCATGGCGCGGGCCAACGGGCTGTGGAATGTCTCGTACACGCTCATTGTCCGCCTCCCGGCCACGGAAGTGCGGCGCTTTTCAGATCCCCGACGCTGATCTTTCCGTAGACCAGAGTGCTATTCGGATCGCGGTGGCCAAGAAGATCGACGAGAGTCTTGAACGATGTCCGGGTAATCATGCGGGTCGCGAACGCGTGGCGGAAACCGTGCGAGCCGCGCGAGACTCCGTCGGGCGTCCGCACGCCGAGCCGCTTCATGCACCGGCGCAGAATCGCGGAAAGATGCGACGCGCAGGGCAGTGGGCGGAATGGTTCGGCCAACGTGAGAAAAACCTCGGGGTGGCAGCAGTCGGGACGACCGCGCGCGATGTAGTCGGCCAGCCGGTTTCCGACGTCCGGCGTGAGGTGCTGATTGATGCAACGGCCTCCCTTTGCGGCGGGAAAATGGATGCGACTGCCAGGCCAATCGAGATGGTCGAGCCGAAGCCGGCGGATCTGCACCCCCCGCACGCCATAGGTGCTGAGCAGCGAGACGATGGCCGAATCGCGAAGCCCCCTCGCCGTGTTCCGCTCGATTCCCGCCTGCAGAGCGGCGATGCACTCATCGGGCAGACACCGCGGCACCCGCCCCATTCTGGGCCTCCGCACCGAGGGGACCAAAGCCGTCAGATCACGATCAAGATACGAGCGTTCGTGCGCAAAATGAAGGAACGAGCGCAGCGAGTGTTGCATCCAACGCCGAGAACCGATTCCATGCGTGTCCGCGTATTTGATCAGAAAGGCGCTCAGGCGGGGCGGGGAAAGGGACGAGAAAAGTGCTGCAGGCGTCTCCGACGGGCCAAAATCGAGAAAGAACCGGTTCAGATAGAGAAGTTCTTCATGCGCGGTGTCTTTGCACACCGACCGGACCCTCATCGCGTGCCGCCGGTACTGCTCGCAAAGCTCCGGCAGCGAACACGGTGGATCCATCAGGACAGGGGACGAGCCAGATGCCAATGAAACCATGATACACCTCCTTGATCGTGACTGGGACCATGACAAGGATAAGATGTATCAGCATCCTGCAATTATGTTGCACAAAGATGGCGAGAAGACACGATCCACGCACAAACGAAGGTAGTACGCAACATAACGGAGTGCGCAACA
>JAGLDW010000051.1 GCA_023145395.1 Lentisphaeria bacterium
GTCGAATCTGGCTGGACACGGATCACGGAGACAGATGTGCACACGGAGGAAAACGGGAGAGGATGGATCCTCAAGCGCACCAACTCCAAGCGTCCTCACAAGTTGTATGCCCGCGATGAGAATTTCGCCACGGACACGCGCTTCCTCAAACTGGGCGCCGTTTTCCGCGACCATGTGATCGCCGGGCGCAACTACTCGGGCTATCCCAATGACACGTACGCCTTTCGCATGCGAACGGGGGATGGCGAGTTTGTCGCCGCCCTGGTGCTGGGCATTATGACCGAGAAGAGGGCGACGACTATCAACCGCCCTCCTTTCTGGTGGCGGGACTACGCGGTGAACGCCAACGGACGCAACGTCGTCAACGTGACACGGGGTGGAATCCACGATACGCTGCGTGAGCAGGGACGTCTCTCGGAAACCGATTTTCTGCCGGGTGACAGCCTGTTTGACCGGGCGATCCGTCCGCATTTCCCCGTTCATCGTTTCACCTTCCGCGGACCGGAACTGCTTTTGTCCATGGACACGTTCTGCCCACTGAAAGCCCTGTTGATCGCGCCGAAGGGGGAGGAGGAGGCTCTCGAAAAGGCAGTTGAATTGCTCTTTGAGAGGGAGCGCGCGCTTGTTGACTCCCAGTACGGCGAGGACCGAAACGAGGAGGTGCTCTCGCCGCGCTTGCGACGACACGGGAAAAAGGCGGGCGCGCTGCTGTTCACACGCCCAATGCGGAAAATCGGTCCCTATGCCAGACCCGGCGACGAGGAAGCGGGTCGACCGTGCGGCGAGTTCACGGCTTCCGGCGAGATGGGGATCCTCACATTTGGAGTGCTACCCCTGCGCGAACTCCGCAATGTGCAGTTCGAGGCGGGCGAGTTTGTCAGACCGGGCGGGACCAAGCTTCCGGTGGGTTGTGCGACATCCTGGCTCTCGCAGTTGATCCCCATGCAGACTCTGCGCACGGGAAACCGCTATCGCATCACGCCCGACTACGCTTTCCCGTACACCGCGCGAACGCTGGCGGCAAACGTCACGCGCATGGTTCATGTCTACGTGAAGGTGCCGCCGAACACGCCTGCGGGTGACTACGAAGGAACATTGACGCTGCAAAGCGTGGATCTGCCCCGGCCGGTGTCCCAACGGCTCGTGATCAAGGTACTGCCCTTCCAGCTGGACCCGCCAGATCTGCTTCTGGGCATGTATTGGGGAAACCCGATGAGCACCCGTCTGCGGCACGCCTGGCAGCAGATAAAGCTCTCCAGCGGCCCCATGCGGGAGCTATGCGGCGAGGTTGATCTGGCAGCGTTTCGCGAAATGCGCGAGATGGGTTTCAACACGGCGGCTTTTGGTCCAGGACGCCCTTTCACCGGCATCGAGAATGGCGAGGTGCAGATCGACGAGCATCTCTGGAATCTGTGGTGCGACCGGGTGTCGAATTTCGAGAAGGTCTTCGGGCGCAATCCACTTCCAGCCTACGGGATTGGTTGGGGAGGGTTGATTTCCGAACGGAATACAAACGGCTTCTGGGGCCGCAATATCGGGAAGTGGGAGAAGCATGGGTTCTCCGACGAAGCCATCCGCAACATGGAGTTGCTATGCACCAAGTTCTATCAGGAAGGACGTGCCCGCAACTGGCCGGAGATCCTCTTCTACGTGCAGGACGAAATGGCGAACCACGGAAGCCGGGGGGGACGCATGGCCACGGAGCGCGCCAAGCTCTTCCGCAAGGTGGCGGACAAGGTGGGCTTCCGCACTTGCGCATCCATGAACGGTCCGGTGGAAATGCCCTCGCTGCCCTTTCTGCACATTGCGATTCCCAACGGTGCGCTGCCGATCACCGAGGAGAACCTGGAACGGATTAGAGACGATGGTTGCGAGCTGTGGTTCTACAACATTGGCTCCACCCGTTTCAGCTTTGGCTACTACCTCAACCGAACCCGCCCGAAGGGGCGCCTCCAGTGGTCCTTCGGCAACACCAGCCGCTATCTGGATCATGTGGCCGGACTGCCCTCGCTCGGCGCTGTGAGCTACACGCTGCACTGGGATTCCCAGCTGCGGCCAGGACGCCGTTGGAATGTGGAGGACATGCGACAAGGCATCCTGGACTACCGCTACATGCACACGCTGAAACGACTCCTAGACGCGCACCGGACATCTGCGGACTCCGCAATACGCCAGGCCGTCGCCGAAGGAGACGCGTTGCACGGCTCCATCCTTGAATCGGTCAAGATCCGCAACCGCCATTCAGGAGAGGATTTCGTGTCCGGAGTCTGGACCTCCCGCACCTGCCAGCGTCAGCGCTGGCGGGTCGCGCTGGCCATCCTGGCCATCCAAAAAGCGTCGGGCACCAGAGCTCAGTAGCGCAGATA
>JAGLDW010000510.1 GCA_023145395.1 Lentisphaeria bacterium
GATACTTGGTGCGGTGATGAACGGCGCTCAAGCGGTCGCTGCAGGCGACACGCTGGATGCTGCGGATATGTCCGGGCTGGACTACGTGACCGCATCCCAGGCGAACGGCCTGGCCGGTGCATTCTCCTACACGGCGTCGGATGGCGATCCAAACTCGCCCGCCTCGCAGACGGTGACGATCACGGTGACAGCCGTCAATGACCCACCCGTGAACACCGCCGCCCCGAGTGTGGTGGACACGACGCATCACTTCGGAGCCACGCTATCGGTCAATATCGGCGGTTGGAATGACGATTTGGATGACGATGCGGACTTGGACAACAACTACACGCCAAACCTGATCGTGACACGTCAGTGGCAGCGGCGCGGAGGTGGTGCCAGGACGGATCCGATCGAGGATATCGCAGGTGCCACTGATCCGACTTACATCCTGACTGTGGAGGACAATTTGGCGGAGGTGCGTTGTCTTGTGACCTGCACCGATGACGGAGAGGGAACTCCTGGGCCGCAGTCGACCTCCGTGGCGACCGAGTGGCAGGCGGTGGTTAATGAGGTGCCGGAGATCACAGAGGGCGGGGCGATTTTGCTGGACCTGTCTGCAAATGCGGCCGGTGTGCCGGAGGCATTCGCACTGACGCTGAACGCAAGCGATCCGGATGGGGACACGCTTGACTGGAGTGTGTCCGTCGCCGCTGTTGACGGCGTTGCGGGGACCAGCACGGCGCGCGGATCGACATCCGTCACATACACTCCGCCGACGGAGTGGGATGGCCTGGACACGTTCACGGTGCAGGTGTCAGACGGACTCGAAGGCATAGATGAAACTGTTGTGACTGTGCGTTGTCCGTGGCTGATGGCGGTGGCAGATGCATCCGTGCGCGAGGCGGGCGAGCAGGCTACCGACTTGACGCCGATCGTGCAGGCGACAAGGGAGTATGATCTGGAATGGCAGAATGGATACGTGCGGCTCGGGATCTGGATGGCCCAGGATGACGCGGACCAACTGTCCGCAGGATCTCTGGGAGTTGCGGGTGAGAACGGTGTCTGGCTGTTCATCCCATCGGAACTGCGCGCTCGGTTGGGTGCGCAGGGGAATGTGTTGCGGACGGCTCAGCTTCTGGGCATGTCCGAGGACGGTGGTAATGCGAATCGCGTGTTCGTGGACCTGTGGGTGCGTGCCCAGGACCTGTTCCGGCCTGCGCGCGACGCGGAGATTGACGACGCCTCCACCGAGCTTGCCTGGCCGGCGAATCCGATCGTCCCGGCTATGTTCGCGGACTTGGCCGCCTACCAGGCGTGGTTCGCCGAACAGGAGGCGCCGCAAAGTGATCTTCCGTTCACTGGTTTTGGATATACCTACGATTGGAATGCGGACACACCCGCGCGCGGCGTGGCCGAGTATGTGCTGTGTGCCGGCACCGAGTATCGGGTGGCGTCGATGCGGACGCTGGACGGGTATCTGGCGCAGGAAAATGGTGCGCCTACGGTCGTTGGCGCTGCGGTGGCGACCGATGAAGACGTGCCCACGACTGTGACGCTGTCCGGGACCGATCCAGAGGGCGATGCGCTGACCTACACGATTGTCAGTCAACCGGAGCACGGCATGCTGGGGACGGTCCTGGGCACCACGGTTGTATACACGCCTGACGCAGACTGGAATGGCGTGGACTCCTTCCTGTACGGTGCTTCCGATGGTGAGTCAGCGGGCGCGGGGGCGGTCGTCACGGTCACTGTCTCTCCCGTCAACGATGCGCCTACGTTCGAGAGCGAGCCGGTCACGGAGGCTGAAGAGGACGATGAGTACTCCTATGTGGTATCCGTGATCGACGTGGATTCAGGGGATGTGCCGACAATCAGTGCCCCGACGCTGCCGTCCTGGCTTGTTTTGGGTCCGGCTGCCCCGCGCGGCGGGGCGGTTGCCATACTGTCTGGCACGCCTGGAAACGAACATGTGGGCTTGCATGCTGTTGTGTTGCGCGCCACCGATGGCGACGATGTTTGGACCGAACAGCAGTTCATCATCACGGTTATGAACACCAATGATGCGCCCGTGCTGGGCGATGTCGCTCTTGATCCTCCTGACGCACGGGCTGATGAGAGTTGGAGCTACGCGGTCCCCGCTGGTGTGGTTGTGGACCCGGATGTTGGGGATGTATTGCTTCTGACGGTTGTGACCAAACCTGGCTGGATGGACTTCGACGATGACCACACACTCTCGGGAACGCCTGCGTTGAGCGATGTGGGCGACCACGATGTGACGCTGGAGTATACAGACCAGTCTGGGGAGAGCGTGATCGTCGATATGACTGTGACGGTCGGTTCCCCTGTGCCTTTGTTTGACACTGCGCGGATCACTGCGGGCGATCCGAACTGGGAGTCGCTGCGGGTGATCACCAGTGGTTGGTCTGACCCGGATGGCGATCTCCCCGGGTACCTGTACGAGTGGACCGTCAACGATGAGATTGTGGTCGGGGCGGACAGCGAGTTTCTTGACAACTCGTATTTCGAGCCGGGCGACTCGGTCTCCTGTTCGGTAACCGCATGGGACGGCGTCTATGAGGGGAACACGATCGAGACTGACGCCGCAGTGGTGGTCGTTCTTCTTCCAGGGTGGAATGCGCTTTCGCTTCCCATCGAGCCACTCTCCTCCGACCCGGCCGAGACGTTCTCCGTGGGGGACTCCCGCTGGGCGTTGTACAGCGGCGACTTGCTGTGCTGGTTGGCGTCAGAGCGGCGCTACGCCGCCGTCGAGACGCTCGAGGCTGGCTTGGCGTTCTGGCTATTCCTGCCGGGCGAGACCGGTGCGACATTGCTGGTGCGCGGCACGATTGTGGAGGCTCCTGCCACAGACCTGCCACGCGGCTGGAGTTTCATCGGCGGCGTTGGCCCGCATCGCTACGGAAACCTGTATGATGACGCGGGTGAAGGAGCTGCGAAGGTCGAGGCTGCTGACGTGCAGGTATGGATGGACGGAACCTACGAGCGGGCTGAAGATGGCGTCCTACGCGTCGGGCGCGCGCAGTGGATCCTGATGGACGATCCCGCAACGGTCTATCCGAAGCTGGACCGCGAGACGCCAGCGTGGCCCGCGCGGTAGTCGTCGTTAGTGGCAGAAGGGGTGTGCAGCAAAACAAGCTGCGAAAGGCGGCAGGGCGTTCCGTGATGGTCCTCTGGACCTCACGGGCGCGGTGCCTTGCACCATGAAGTTTTCCGCGTGACGTCCTACACGTCCAGGCCAACTGCCTTCATGCTCTCACGAAGGATTTCCCGGCCCGCATTGGAGATACCGCAAAGCGGTAGCCGATACTCTTCCGCTATGAGTCCGAGCATGGCGAGTGCGGCCTTGACGGGGACCGGATTTGTCTCCACGAAGAGGTCGCGGAAGAGGGGATAGAGTTGCTGATGGATGGCGCGTGCGCCCTCGAAATCTCCGGCGAGAGCCAAATGGGTGAGTGAGGTGACTTTGGCTGGTAGTAGATTGCTCGCCACGCTGATTACGCCTTTGGCGCCGAGGGACATCATGGGAAGCGTGAGTCCATCGTCGCCGCTGAGCACGGTGATCGTGCAGGCGTCGAGGATGGCGCTGACTCGATCGACGCTGCCCCCGGCCTCCTTGACAGCGAGCACGAGTTCGTGGTCTGCCAGGCGCCGGATGACGTCGATGGGAATTTCGCACCCGGTTCTCCCCGGGACGTTGTAGAGCACGATGGGCACTCCAGTTTCCTCGGCCACGGTCAGAAAATGGCGATAGAGGCCTTCTGCCGTGGGTTTGTTATAGTAGGGAGTGACTTGCAGGCTAGCATCGACGCCCACCTCCGCCGCATGCTTGGTGAGTCGGATGGCCTCCGTGGTGGAGTTGGCGCCGGTTCCTGCGATGATGGGGCAGCGTCCAGCGACCTTTTCGACAACAAAGTCGATGATCTTCATGTGTTCATCAAAGTCGATGGTTGGCGACTCGCCAGTGGTGCCGACGGGGACAACACCGTCGATTCCGGCATCAAGTTGCATCTCCAGCAACCGGCCGAAGGCGCCGTAGTCCACTTCACCGTGACGGAACGGAGTAACGATGGCTGTGTAGCATCCCTGAAGATTCATAGTCTGCTCCTCTATTTGCCTGACGGAGGCAGGCGGGTGGTAATGTGGTTCCGACCTAGTTCGCGCGCACGCTTCCGGCCGCTTCCAAGAACGTTTAACGTAGCGGAGAAAGTTCGACCCGGCAAGGGGTGCCTGCTGTTGCTCAATGACCGTTTCCCTATATAGTCTTAGGGTCGGCACGGAAAGTTCTTTACATTAGAGGCTCTTGCAGAACCCCACGTGGCCGCGCGGCACGCAGTTTTGGATGTCTGTCGCCCAAAGGGTTGAGGCGGATGTTGACGCTCTTTGCCCCGGTGGTGCCAGCACAGATCGTCAGGTATGCACTGGCACCACCGGGGCAAAGCCCGCTCAACATGCGTTCTCAACGCGGCTCGCGTGGGGTTTTGCAAGAGCCTCATTAGGAACTAAAATGAACAGCAGTCCCGCAGTGCGGGATGAAGAACCTTCCGCGTCGATCCTTAGTAGAAGCGGGCATGTGATTGTCTGCATTTTGGAGTCCGTGTTGCAGAGAGTGTGAATTCATGCGTCTCCCACAAACAAGTTTTGGCGCCTTCTCTTTGGTGGCCATTCTAGTTTTCCTGGCTGTTGGCGGGCTTGGGGCGCAGGATGCACCCGCTCCAACTGGGACGGGGCCAGGGGCGTTGAAGAAGAGTCCTCGCCGTTCCAGCGGCCAGGAGAATCTGCGTTTTCTGGCGTTGGAGCAGTTTGACCGCCGGGAGAAGTTGACCGATGTGAGGGGGCGTGCTCTGAGCGAAGAGCAGATCCGCGAACAGCGCAGGACCGAATACCTTTCCGTGTTGCGCTTCACCAAGTTGATCTCGAACCTTAAGGGGGGAGACGAAAAGGTCAGAGCGTGGTTGAAAGTGCGTCGTTTGGCACTGGATCTTCTGGCTTCGTTGGAGGAGGATCAGGAGCGTAGCAAGGAGCTTTTGCAGTTGGTGGCACGCTCCGCACTTGACACGCACGCTCCAGACCAGGTTTTCCAATACCTGAGCAGGTTGCAGAGCGCGACCGAGCTAGCGCTCACGCGTCAGTTGAGGCAAATCCGGGAGGTGAAGAGGATTGGAAAGAGCGTGAATGACCGAATCCGCTCCATTCCGCCCCCGAAGTATTTCATCGCGGACAATGGTCTGAAGATGATCTTGGCCGGTTCTGGTAAGAAAGCGTTCTATATCTGCCGGGCTCCGGTGTCTCACGCCTTATTCACAAGTCTTGGCATTGACAGTGACTCCGGTGTCTCCGAGGGGATTGCGCTGAATGTGTCCTACTTGGAGGCCCGTCGGTTCTGTAGTATTCTGAGCGCGTCCGAGGGAGCGTTGTTCCGCGTGGCTTCCTTGGAGGAGATGGCACGCTACAGGAAAGAGCACCCTTCGTCAATGCCCGTCTGGACACGCACGCCGTGGAGGTGGCCCCATTATGAGGAGACGAAAGTCGCAGAGCGTTTTGCCATTACTTTCTACACGATTCAGGATCCTGCGGGCGCGCTGGGTGTCGGCGCGTCCTTCGGAGAACTGCCTTTTGCACGCTACTCGACGATTGGGTTTCATGTGGTGGCGGGTGTGAAATCTGGACATCGTGATCGTTACAGGCGCATGAAAGCTGCGCTGGAATGAGGACGGGTATGACTAGGGCTTGGCATCGTTGTTGGCGTGTGTGGGTTGCTGTTTTCGCAGTCGCTCTGTCGTGTAGTCGTCCACTTTTCGGAGAGCCTAGGGAGGAGGAGATCCACCGCGGGAAATATCTTAGGACCGATGTGCTTGGAACGGACCACAAGGCCGCGTTCGCATGCGAGCTTGCTCCTTCCAGCGACAGCCTTCTACGCTTCAGAATGAAGAGGATCGACGTGTTGGAGATCCGGGAGGTCCTCGTATATGAAGCTGTTTTGCGCGTTGGGGGAGAGACGGCCGACGCCACGGAGGTGCGGTACCAGACTGTGCCGGGGAAGACGATCCTTGGCAAGCGGACGACCCGTAGCGAACGACGTGTGGTCGGCCCGTTTGCGGACACAGAGTTCACTGTGAACGGTGTGGTGTCAATCCGCACGGACCACAAGGGTGTCGCAGTGGATTCTGAACAGCGTCTGCTGCTGGATTTTGACAGTTTGGGTGCAAGTACTGGTGAATTTAGGATTACCCATGGGGAGCTTGGGGAAGTCGTCCTGAAGGTGTCGCGCCGCATTGTGGGCCGGGTGGATCCGAAACCCGGATCATCAGTTGTCAAAATGTCGGCGACGGACATCCTTGCTTCCATGGGGTACAATTACGAACTGATCCGCACGTCGATGCACGACGGACTTTCCCTGAAGGTCACGTGTGCCAATGAAGTGCGCCGTGGTAGCGTCCTCGTCCTCACGCTGATGGCGACGAACGAGGGCGAGCGTAGCGTGTCGAATCTTCTGTTGCGGACGTTTTCCCGGCATCCGTGGGTGACAGGAAAGAACCTGTACGCGGGCAGCGTCGCTCCCGGTTGCAGGACTGAATTTCGGCGTCTAGTCAAAGTCCCGCTGGATGCGCAGCTTGGGGACTGCTACCTTTCCGTGGGAGTGTGGGATGTCCTCGGGGCGATTCCTGGCGACGCCGTGAGGATTCGCCTCAAGGTGCTGGCGGCGGTGGACGGGGAGTAGCTGTTCGGAACATTGCAGTCTGCCACTGGATGTCTCGTGAACCGCCTAGTAAAGTCCTCCACCGCACATGATTCCGGCACTCTGCGCCCAGTCTCTGCGCCAAGGTGCCACTAGCCTCCGTAAAGGTCGTCTGTGTCCGCCTCATTTTCCCCGTCGGGACTCGTCAAGTCGTTCGTGTCGAGCATTTCGGTGGCCTGTGAGGACCGGAGCAGGGCGACCTTGCCTGTTCGTGCAAGTTCGATGATGCCGAAGCGTTCTGTCAGGCCGACGAAGGAATCGAGCTTCTCCGTCGGGCCCGTCACCTGAATGATCAGGGATTCGTTTTCGACATTGACCACAAGCGCCTTGAAGATGTTGGTGATCTGGATCACCTCGTTCCTGATGGCGGCGTCCTCCGTATGCACCTTGACGAGCATGAGTTCGCGGGACACGAAGCCACTACCAGTCAGATCAGTCACTTTCACCACCTCAACAAGTTTGTTGAGCTGTTTGTCAATCTGGTCCAGAACACTATCCTCCCCGCTGGTGACAATGGTCATCCTCGAGAGAGATTCGTCCTGCGTCGGGCTGACTGTGAGACTGTCGATGTTGAAACCCCGGCCACTGAAAAGGCCTGCGATTCTCGCAAGGACACCGAACTTGTTCTCCATGAGCACGGAGATGGTGTGGGAATGCATCTTCATCTCGTTTTTCTCCTGGCTCAGTCCATCGCCCGTTCGACGATGATATCCTCGTTGACCTGCTCTCTGAGGATGCGCTCGATCCCGTTCTTGAGCGTCATCTGAGCGTGCGGACAGCAACCACAGGCACCCTTGAGTCTCAGCGTGACATTGGTTCCCTCGATCGAGACGACTTCCATGTCGCCGCCATCAGCCTGGAGAGCGCCCCGCAAGTCCTCGAGAGTCTCGCGAATCTTCGTTTCCATCGTTTCCATCGTTCTTTTCTCCTTTGGTTACAGTGCTTGGTGGTTTTCTGAGAATAGTTTGCCAAATTGCTCTAGCACAATGTACATGACCGCGCTGCGCATGCGATGTTCCCCAAAAGAGGCCCTTTGGCTATGAAAGGCTCCGCACCTGTTCGCGAATGCGTTGGAGCTTCTCCTTGAGTTCCGCCAGTCGAGTTCGCTCAAGCTCCACGACATCGTCGGGCGCGTTGTTCACAAACCGCTCATTGGAGAGCTTGCTCTCCGCTCGCTTCATAAAGCCGAGCGTTTCCTTCTCCTGTTTTTCCAGCCGCGTCTTTTCCACGGGCACATCGATGATTCCCGCGAGGGGCACGTAGGCTGTGCCCGCCGCAGCCACAGCGGCGCCAGTCGGGCCCTGAGGCCGGAAGGCCGTGTCGATCACCACGTCGGAAGCATAGAGAAGCGATTGAAGCGAGACCGTGTCCAAGTTCAGGAATGCTGCCATTTTGTCATCGATGGGGGCCAGCACGACTGCCACTCTCTGGTTGGGTGGAATGGTGTATGTGGCGCGGATATTGCGGACTCCGCGGATCAACTCGAACTTGGCTTCGACACGTTCCGCCAATTGTGGAGTCGCGCCTAGCTTCGCGAGTGCTTCCTCGCTGGCTCTTTCGGGCCAGGGGGCCAGCATGATGGAGTCGTCCTCGGCCACGAAGCCCATCTGATGGTATAGCTCCTCGGTGACAAAGGGCATGAGCGGATGCAAGAGGCGTAGGAACGTGCCCATGGCGTGGTCGAACACACGCAGCGTAACCACTTTTCGCCGTTCGTCGTCGGTATTGAAGAAAGCCTTTGCCGACTCTAGGTACCAAGCGCAGAACTCGTTCCACATGAACTCGTAGAGAAGTCTGGACAACTCGGCGAAGTTGAACTTCTCGAGTGCATCCGTGACATGTGCCACCGTGTCTGCAAGACGTGCTAGAATCCACTGATCGTCGGGGCGCAGCAGGTCGGCGGAAAGATCCTCCAGATCCGCCCAGTTCTCGCTGAGTGGGCCCTGGGCAAGTCGGAAGCGGACCGAGTTCCAGATTTTGTTTGCGAAGTTGCGTCCGATCTCGCATTTCTCGTTGCTGTAGCAGATGTCCTGCCCTGTGGGTGCGATGTAGATGATGGTGAAGCGCAGGGCGTCCGCGCCGTAGGTGTCGATCACATCCAGTGGATTTGGGGAGTTTCCCAGCGTCTTGGACAGTTTGCGTCCAGTCTCGTCGCGGATGATGGATGTCAGATAGACATCCTTGAAGGGCACGTCACCCATGAACTCCAAGCCGGCCATGATCATGCGGGCGACCCAGAAGAAGATGATGTCAGGCCCGGTGACCAATGTCTGGGTCGGATAGAAGGCTGTAAGCGACTCGGTGTCCTCGGGCCAGCCGAACACGCTGAAGGGCCAGAGCCAGGAGCTGAACCAGGTGTCAAGTACATCCTCGTCCTGGACGAACTCTTGCCCGTCGCATTTGGGGCAGGTCGCGGGCGTTTCCTTCGCGACAATGGTCTCCCCGCAACCCTGGCAGTAGTAGGCGGGGATTCGGTGTCCCCACCAGAGTTGTCGGCTGATGCACCAGTCCCGGATATTCTCAAGCCAGTGATTGTAGGTCTTGACCCATCGCTCGGGGTGGAATCGCACGCGCCCGTCGGCGGCCGCCTTGAGGGCGGGCTCGGCCAATTGCTTCATGCTCACGAACCATTGGTCCGAGAGGCGTGGCTCGACGGGCACATCCCCGCGTTCAGAGTAGCCCACCTGGTGGATATGATCCTCGATTTTCTCCACGAGTCCGAGCTGTTGCATGCGCGCCACCACGGCTTCGCGGCATTCGTATCGGTCCATTCCGTCGAACTCATCGCCGGCTGTGGCGTTCATAGTGCCGTCGTCGTTCATGACATTGATCATGGGCAGGTTGTTGCGCTGTCCGCACTCGTAGTCATTGGGGTCGTGCGCGGGAGTGACTTTGACTGCACCGGTGCCGAACGCGGGATCGACGAAGCCATCCGCCACCACGGGAATTTCGCGACCGACAATGGGTAGCGTCACGGCCTTGCCAATCCTGTCCGCATACCGCCCGTCGTCCGGGTGGACGGCCACTGCGGAGTCTCCCAGCATGGTTTCCGGGCGGGTGGTCGCCACCACGACGTGTCCGCCGCCTTCGGCATACGGGTAGCGGAAGTGCCAGAGACTTCCCTGTTCCTCCCTGTAGATCACTTCCTCGTCGGAGAGTGCAGTGCGTGACTTTGGGCACCAGTTGATGATGCGGTTGCCCTTGTAGACAAGGCCTTTTTCATACAGTCGAATGAACACATCCCGGACGGCGTTGGACAGGCCCTCGTCGAGCGTGAAACGTTCGCGCTCCCAGTCACAGGCAGTGCCCAGCGTCCTTAATTGGCGGATGATCGTGCCACCGTACTGCTCCCGCCAGTCCCACACACGCTTGAGAAACTCTTCACGCCCTAGGTCGCGTCGTGTGAGTCCCTCGGTTTCGCGGAGCACTTTCTCTACTTTGGTTTGTGTGGCTATGCCCGCATGATCCGTGCCGGGCACCCAGCAGATCTCCCGTCCTCGCATCTTCTCGAAGCGGACGAGGATGTCCTGCAGCGTGTTGTTCAGCACGTGTCCAAGGTGAAGGATTCCCGTGACGTTGGGTGGTGGAATGACGATTGTGTAGGGTGCCTTGGCCGAGTCTGGGCTGGCGCTGAAATAGCCACGCTTCTCCCACTCTGGGTACCATTTTTTCTCGGCGTCGGCTGGGCTATACGCCTTGGCCATCTGCTGGTCGCTCATTGATCTGTCTCCCGTCGTCTCGAGGACGACTATACAGAAGGCGTGCGCCGGCTCAAAGTGGGGCGTATGCGACGCACGCTGGTTCCGGTTTTCTGGCTGGTCTACCATTGACAGCAACGCGGGACCGGAATGAGATCCTGGCCCCGCAGTCTGTCGTCTCAAGTGCACCGTCTACTCGGGCAACCTGCTCTGACAGAGCAGGGAGCGACTCGGTGCACCACGAAAAAATCGCTTGAGAATGTACTCTCTCTGCGCCGGAATTCCAGCCTGAAGGCACTGTGTGGGCACGTCGCACAAGCTGGGAAGAGTAATCGTCTTGAGCATGCGGAGGTTGTCATTCGTCTGGCAGGCCGCTCTTCCAAGTCCCCTGCACGGTGCAGAGAGGACCTTCGTCTAGGACTTCGCCGTAGAGTCCTTCGAATTGCGCGAACGTGGCTAGACTGGTCACACGGGCTCGTTGCGAGCGTCTGTAGCCGCGCCCCACCAGGTACGCCAGGATGATTTTCCGGGCATTTCGCATGCCTACTTCCTCGCCGTAGAGATCGACCATCCCTTTGATTTGCGCATGCATTGTGGCACAGACTTCGGCATGGGTTGGAGGGGGCTGTGGCATGTTTCCGAACTGGGCGAAGATCCACGGGTTGCCGATGGCGCCGCGTGCGATCATGATGCGCGAGCATCCCGTTTGCGCGGCGAGTTCCAGTCCGCTGCGCCGGTCGAAGACACCGCCGTTGGCGACTACCGGCACATTGACAGCTTCCCGGACGGAGGCGATCACCTGCCAGGCGACGGGACCGGCGTAGACCTTGTCCCACACGCGTCCGTGAATGGTGAGCGCCGTCGCGCCGGCTTCGACCAGAGTCGTCGCCAGCTCGACAGTGGGCTTCGGATCCTGATCGTGGAGCACTCGAAGTTTGGCGGTGACAGGAGCCCGGCTGTTCCGCACGACCGCTTCAAGGCATCTGGCGGCTCGGTCCCGGTCGAGCCCGAGTGCCGCGCCTCCGCCCTTTTGCGTCACTTTTTTCACAGGGCATCCTAGGTTGAGGTCCATTGTGTCGTAGAATCCGGCATTCAGAATATCGGCAGCTTTTCCAAGCATGTCTGGATCCTGTCCGAGCAACTGCGTGCCGAGCCATGACTCGTCCTCGCCCCGTACTAGAATGCGCTTGTTCTTGTCGGGGGCGAAGGCGAGGGAGCAGGCATCGACCATGGGGGTGAAGCCGTGCAGAAGCCCCTGCTTCTGGCAGGCACGCCGGAAGGGAAGGTCCGTATAGCCTGCGAGCGGGGCGAGGTAGACGCGGTCCAAGGCCGGTGTTTCCGGTTCTTTATCCACGCGGTTCCGTCTCCTGGAGAAGCAACTCTTCCCGGTGGCGCAGTTCGATGCCTACGAGTTCGACGTCGGCGCGGTAGGCGAATGCCTCGACCCCCTTTTGCATGGCATCCGCAAGTGCCGTGGCGTAGGCTGGATCGATCTCGTGCGCAGTGCGGAATCCGCATCCGTCCGATCGCTGGATCACGTAGAGCATGACGGCACGGTGCCCAGCGTGGACCATGTCCGTGAGTTCTCGAAGGTGTTTGCGCCCCCGCTCCGTGACCGCGTCGGGGAAGGAGTACAGGCCATCGTCCGCCAGAAGCGACACGTTCTTCACTTCGACATAGCAGAGCGAATCATCGTTTGAGAGCAGCAGGTCGATCCGACTGTTCTTGCCGTAGGATTTTTCTCGCTGGAGCGTGCCGTAGCCGTCTAGTTCGGGGATGCGCCGGTCTCGGATGGCCTCCTCGGCCAGGCGATTGGCCAAATGGGTGTTGACGCCAATCCAGCAGACGCCGTTGTGAATGATTTCCCACGTGTACTGCAGCTTGCGCTTTGGGTTGTCGCTCCTGCTCAATGCCACTTTCCATCCCGGTTCGCTACATGTTCTCATGCTGCCGGTGTTGGTGCAGTGCGCCTCCACAAGTTGTCCATCGTCGAGACGGACTTCGACCACGAACCGGTTGCGCCTGCACACGAGTTGACCCGTGAGTAGAGGCGTTTCGAACGTCATGCGTCGTCCTCTTCCTGCTCGACTACCACGCGCGAGCCTTCCACTTGGATCACGCGGATGCGGCTTCCTTTGGCGATGAGGTCTCCGCTGGTGACGACATCGAGGCGCTCGTCTCCGAAGACGGCAGTGCCTGCCGGGCGCAGTGGGGTCAGCGCACGGCCGACCTGATCGAGGAAGCTGCGGTTTCGTTCCACGTTGCCAGCGACATAGCCTTGGTCTGTGGTCAGTTGCGAGTCGAGGACAAGGCCTTGATAGATGCTGGTTTTAGGCAGGATTTTACTCAGGATCCATGTTCCGACACCAGTGACGGCCATGGCGATGGCGATGCCAGTAAGCGCTTTTTCGGACAGGCTGATGAAAAGCGCGGCGCCGTCCACGCCGGGCAGCGGTGGCACTTTGGGGAGCGAAGGGAGCATGGAAAGCGTCGCGCCCGCGACAATGCAGAGGATGCCGCAGATGCCGGGCAGCCCAAATCCGGGGATGACGAAGATTTCGAGCAGGAGAAGAACGACACCTGTCAGGAACAGCAGTAGCTCGAATCCTCCCGCCAGGCCGGCGACGTAGTGGCCAAAGAAGAAGAGGAAGAAAAAGACCACGGAGGCGGTGCCGGGCACGCCGAACCCGGGTGTCTTGAACTCAATGAATCCCATCAACAGGGCGAGCCCTAGTAGAATCGGACCAATGAGGGTGAGCCAGCCCGCCAATTTCTCGGAGCTGGTTTGTTTGAAGCGAATGATGTCGGCGCCCGCCAGGTCCACATCCGCCAGCACGCCGTCCAAGTCGTCCACTAGTTTGGTGGCCAACAGCGGCGTTGTCATCGGGGCATAGATTGCCGCAGCCTCCTTGCCGGTGAGCGTGAGCAGTTTGCCCTCGGCGCAGATCACCTTGTCTCCGATCTTGAACTCCGCTTCCGGATCGACCATGGAGACGGCGAGTTCCTCGTTGTAGCCGTTTTCCTGAGCCAAGCCCCGCGCCATGGCGCGCACGGGCGACATCATTTTCTCTTTGAGAGCGGGAGGCAGTTCCTGCGGTGTGCCTCCCATCATGGGCATGAGGATGGGCATAGCGTCACCGATATGGGCGGAGGGGACCATGTAGATGCGCTGGGTTCCAAGGCCGATGAGGGCGCCTGCGCTGTAGGCGCTGGGGTTGACGAAGGTGTAGACGGGGACGCCCTTCTTCTTGATCGACCGAATCAGCCGGATGATTTCCTGGGTCTCGAGAAGACGTCCCCCGGGGGTGTCCATCTCGATGATGAGAGCGGCGGGATTGCTCCTTTTGACATCTTTGTAGGCGCGGCGGAACATGTACAGAGTCGTTTTCCCGATCGCGCCCTTGATCGGGAAGACATACACTGTTTTCGAGCTGCCCTTCTGCACTTGGACTGGCGCATCGTCCTTCTTCGTCTGGTCCGCTGCGGGGTCTTTCGTCTGGGCGCAGGCCGTGGCGGTCAGAAAGGCGACGACGGCGAGGAGGCTGACTGCTTGCTTCATGACGGGCCTTTGCGGTTTGACGTGTCAACGATGGAAACACTATAATCCCCGCACTTTGAATCTCAAAAAGCTGTGTTCGGAGATGCGGCTGGCCATTGCGGTGTTCGCGGGTCTGTCACCGTCTGTGGACGACGGTCTTCCGGCGGTGGGGAGCGCGCATGGTGTGTTCTTGTTCAAACGGTCTGCAAAATGCGAGTATAGTACTCCTGAAATCCCTGTCCTTTGCTAGGCGGTTTGTCCGCCTGTGTTTTTTTGGAGTCTCGACCACGTGATTCAATTTCAGCAGATCTGCAAATCGTTTGGCAAGCAACGCGTGTTGCACGAGGCTACCTTTGTGATCCGTTCCGGCGAGCGCGTGGGCGTGGTTGGGCCGAACGGCGCCGGCAAGAGCACCATCTTCGAGCTGCTGACGGGCAATTGCATGGCGGACAGTGGCACCGTCGGCATTCCCTCGGCTCTGCGGATCGGGCATGTGCGCCAGCAGCTCAACCCGCACGGGACGGATGACTCGCTGCTCGACTACGCCGAGAGCGCGCTGCCCGAGCTGTATGCGATCGAGCAGGAGATCCACGGTATCGAGCACCGGTTGGCCGAGGGGGGGGCGGGCGACCCGTCGGCGCTACGCCGCCTTGGCGACCTGCAGACCGCATTCGAGCACCTGGGCGGCTACGAATTGCGTGCCAGGGCGGAGGCGATTCTATGCGGGCTTGGCTTTGACCCCGCCGCACTGGGTGATCCCTTCCGCTCCTTCAGTGGCGGCTGGCAAATTCGTGCCGAATTGGCGCGAGTGCTTGTCTCCGAACCTGATATTCTGCTGCTTGACGAACCCACCAATTATCTGGATGTGATCGCAGTCGAGTGGTTGTACGACTTTCTGCGGTCCTTCTCCGGCACCCTTGCGCTTGTCTCGCATGACCGTTATCTGCTGAACCGTTTGACGCAGATCACGCTGGAGGTGTCCGGGGGCATGGTGACGCGCTATGTGGGCAACTACGAGCAGTATGTCGCCACCCGCGAGGAACGGTACCGCCAACTTCTGGCTGCCAAGTCGAACCAGGATAGAAAGCGGGAGAAACTCGAGCAGTTTGTGGAGCGCTTCCGTGCGAAGGCGACCAAGGCTAGCCAAGCGCAGAGTCGCATGAAGATGCTGGACCGGTTCGAGGAGGTGCACGTCCCCCAGATCGCCATCCGGGCACCCAGGATTGTGCTGCCGCCTCCCCCGCGTTGCGGTGGGGAGGTCGTGCGCTTGGAGGACGCTGGATTCAGCTACGATGACACACGATGGATTTTTGAAAAGGTCTCGATGCGTCTGGACCGTGGTGAAAAAGCGGCCATTGTCGGGTTGAACGGCATGGGGAAAACCACGCTTCTGCGCACGCTTGCAGGCAAGCTGAA
>JAGLDW010000511.1 GCA_023145395.1 Lentisphaeria bacterium
TCCCAGTTATTTCCGTGCCGATCCTTAGCAGTTTATGGAGACGAAAACAGCATGAAGAAAATTCTCATTCGATCCGCATTGTCATTTTGGCTGTGTCTAGCCTTCCTGGCACACGGAGCCGATCATGTCTCGAATGCAGGTTTCGAAACGGGCGCTCCCGGCGCGTCTCCTCCTCGCTGGGTTCGCTGGGGTGAAGCGGAAGGCATGGTCTGGGTCATCGACGCGGCCCACAAACACACGGGCAGGCAGTCGTTGCGAATTACGGATGTCAACAGAAACGGCAATTCCTATTGTTGCAGCGAGCGTCTCCCCGTCGCACCAAATGAACGATATACTGTGTCGTGCTGGGTGCGCGCAGAGAAGAGCCAGCCCGCGCGTTTGGCCATTCAGATGCTGGGAGCCGGGTCGCAGAGCTTCCTGGGGTGGCAGGGCGCGAATGTAGTCGCCGGTCCCGAATGGTGCCAGGTCGTGTGTGTCCTGGATAAGCTGAAACGCGGCACAGTTGCGGTGCGAATCTCCCTGATTCCCACTGCCATGGATCGTGACGGTACCGGAACGGTCTGGTTCGATGACGTGGAGTTCCGCAAAAGCAGGGAAACCGATATGACAACCGTGCAGCCAAGAACACGCTTGGCACTGGACGCCCCAACTGGCGCCTACGAAGTCGTCTATTTCCCCGAAGACACTCAAACAGTGAGTGTCACCCCACCTACTTTCGTATGGAAACGCCAGCAGAATGCCCCCGGATACGTTCTGCAATACAGTGTTCGGGAGGATTTCGCACCCGCCGACACCACCACTGTCGCCTGCCCCCTTTCTGTGCACACGCCCCGACAGACTCTTGCACCCGGACGCTGGTTCTGGCGGTATGGGGTGGGGTCGACCGCCGAGGCGGACATGGTTTTCAGCCGGGTCCGCGCATTCACTATCGGCTCCGACGCCGTCAAAATGCCGTTTCCCGATGTAAAAGAGACGGTGGCTCGGCTAGCGGCTCGGCGCCATCCACGCATCGGCGTCCTTCCCGATGGACTGCAAGCGCTCAGACACCGTGCGACAGGGGAATGGAGCGCCCAGATAAAGACGGCGATCAAGCAGGCTCGAGACTACGCGGGGAAACCCTTGCTCCCCGAACCCGGTCTCCTGCCCCCACAAAACGATCCGACGTGGGGCCCCGTCTTCATCAAGATCATGCAGGATGTCCGCCAATTCCTTCGCCAGATGGATCACTGCGCGTTCGTCTACATGCTCACTGGCGACGAGGACGCAGGCCAAGAGGCACGACGCCGGCTCATGCACACCATGCAATGGGACCCGAACGGTGCCACCAAGCTCTCTCACAACGACGAGCCAGGCACCGAGATCGTGCGTCTCTGCCCACGCACATACGACCGCATTCATCCGCTGCTCAGCGAAGCGGAGCGCGAGACCTGTCGCAAGGTGTTCATTGTGCGTATGCCGCAGCTCTACGAGGCGGTGCAGCGTGGTGCCTTCGAGTCCAAACCGTTTTCCAGTCATGCCATGGGATATTATCTGCCGGACCTCACCGAGGCATGTCTGGCCATGGCGGGGGAAATTGATGTTGAAGAATGGCTAGCGTACTGCCTGCAAATGCTCTGGGCACCCTTCTATCCCCCGTACGGCGGCGACGACGGCGGCTGGGCCGAGGGTCCGGGATACTGGGGTTGGATCGCCGAAGTGGCCATGCGCATTTTCGTGGTTGTGGACCGCGCCATCGGCGTGCCTGTCGCTCAACGCCCCTGGCTCCGCCAGACGGGATACTACAAGCTCTATGGGAATCCTCCCTACAGCAAGATCTCACCTTTTGGGGACGGCCAGGACGGCGCAGCCTCCAAACCACACATCATGTACATCCTGGGCACCTATTTTCGGGATCCGTACCTGCTGTGGTACGCGGAACAGAAGAACTATCAGCCCGGCCTTCGCGCGCTCTTTCTCTATGGTAGCCCAGACTTTGTGGGCAAGGATCCATCCGACCTCCCCCAGGGACGATGTTTCTGGGACGTGGGGCTCGCCTGCATGCACAGTGATCTGGCGAACGGCGAGGAGAGCGTCAACGTGCTCATGCGCTCCTGTCCGTTCGGCTCCGTCAGTCATGCCTACGCCGATCAGAACGCCTTTGTGATCAGCGCCTATGGCGAGGCGCTCGCCATCGCCTCCGGCTACTACCCCTACTACGGAAGTCCACATCACAAGCAATGGTCCTGGGAGACGAAAGCCGCCAACTGCATCACGATCGACGGCCGGGGGCAAAACACGCGCGACTGGTGGGCCAAGGGGAAAATCACGCGCTTCGAAACCACATCGGGCTGGGATCTCGCCGTGGGCGACGCCACAGCCGCCTATGACGGACGCCTCGAACGTTTCCACCGGCATATCCTCTTCCTCAAACCCACTGTCGACCGCCCACAACCAGCCATCGTCATCTACGACGTTGAGGTAGCGGCCGGGACGGCCACCTTCGAGTGGTGGCTGCATGCGCTTGATTCCATGAAGATCGACACGGACCAGCAGAGGGTGTGCATCCTCCGAGGCAACGCCGGACTGCAAGTGGATTTTCTGACTCCTCAGGCACTGCATTTTGAGCAGACGGACCAGTTCACGGTCCCGC
>JAGLDW010000512.1 GCA_023145395.1 Lentisphaeria bacterium
ATGACGCCTCCTTGGCGGCTTTCAATGGGGCGTAACCCATTGAATTGAATGAAGGTGCCTTCTACCACAGGCTTTCTGGAGGTGTCAAGCTAGCCTGCCTTGACGAATTCAATGAAAACATGATAGTTTTTATGTGAAAAACTGCTGCATTTTCCGGGTCTTTTGGCCCGACTATCAGGAGATGGACCATGAAATATTCCGTCCTTCGGGCAGCACTGACACTCGTCTTGGGTTTGTCTTTCGCCTTCGTGGCCTGCGGCGACGACGGTGAAACCGCCATTTGGTTACGCATCGTCAGTCCGGACATCGAGATCGATCAGATCAACCTGAGCTTTTTTGACAGCACCGACAGTGGGCAGCCCTTGGCAACAGAAGAGATCCCCTTGGGCCTCAGCAAAGAATACACAGCGGGTGCCACCAACCCGGAAAACCAACTCTGGATCCTCATCTACGCGGGCGAGGACGCGGAACAACGCCTGACCATCGAGGCGATGGGCTTGCGCGATGGTCGAGAAGTGGGCAACGGCCAGGCGGCGGGTCTGCAATTTGAACCCGGAAAAATCATCGAGGCCTCCCATGTGCTCACACTCAGCCACGCCGGAGAAGACAAAGACGGCGACGGTTTCTACACCCCACCCTTGAGCGTCTATCCCCTGGAAGACGAAGAACTAAGCCTCTACGACTGCGACGATGGCAACGAAGACATTAACCCGGAGGCCCCGGAACTCTGCGACACCATCGACAACGACTGCGACAAGTCCATCGACGAAGGCTGTGGCTGCGACGTGGCGGACTCTCCCCGGGAGTGCTATCCGCAATGGGCCGATGAGCCCATGGGCGGTGCCTGCACGGCAGGCACCCAAGAGTGCCTGGCCGGCACCTGGGCCGACTGCGTCGGCGTGGTCATCCCCGCGCCCGAGCGCTGTGCGGATGCGGACACGGACTTTCAATGTTCAGTCTGCGGCGACGGAATCGACAACGACTGCGACGGCTTCGTCGACATTCGAGATCCGGGCAGAAACCCGAACGTGCCCAACGACCCGGCCAATGCACTCGATCTGGGCTGTGGCGGCTGTTTCGTCGGCACATACAACGCCTGCTACACCGGCCCCCCTGGCACGCAAAACCAAGGCCTTTGCCAAGACGGCCAGGCCGAATGCCTCGACGGCACCTACGGAGAATGCATCGGTGAAGTCCTGCCCACCCTCGGCGAAGATGAACTGCCCAGTGAAGGCGACCTCTGCGACGGCTTCGACAACGATTGCGACGGCACGCGCGACGACATGGACATCTCGCCGAGCTGCACGCTAACGAGAGGCGTTTGTTTCGGAACACATCAAAAATGCGATTATTATCTCGACCCAGAACATCCCTGGGTCGATTGCAGCGTAAAGGAATACAACGACAATGCCCTGCTGATTATCTGCGGCGGCGAAACGCCACCTGCGTGCTGCTCCGACAATCCACCGACCTGCCCTGGCTACACTCTTGAAGAAAACGACCCGCTATTTTGCGACGGATACAACAACGACTGCGATGACGATCTGGACGAGGTCCTAAACCCCGACGGCACCCAGGCATGCCACTGCGTCAATGGCGAAACATTGCTTTGCCCCTGGGATGAGTCGGTGATGGGGATAGACCCCAACGAAGGCGAATGCAATGCCGGCGTTTACATGTGTGACAATGGTGTCTGGGTCACTAGCCCCAGCTGCATAGAACCGGAAAATGTCGAAACCTGCGACGCCCTGGACAACACCTGCGACGGCAATACCGACGGCACCGAAGCCCGCCTTGGCTGTCCTGCAAGCCAAGAGCACGCCTATTGGCAAACCTGCGATATGGGCCAATGTATCTTCATCTGTCAAGAAGACTACTGGGACATCGATGGAGACTTAGGCCTCCAGGATGACGGCGGTTGTGAATACCATTGCACCCTCACCGACCCCATCCAAGAACTCTGCGACGGCGAGGACAACGACTGTGATCAGCTCACCGACGCCGCCGAACTCACCGGCGTAACCGATCCCGCCCAACGACGCAGCATCATCGACAACCTTTGTCCACCACGAGTAGACGCCACGCTGGACCCGAACGGCATCTGCACCTCACCCTACTACTGCACCTACATCTGCAACGATGAACGCGGTGACTGCATCAACCCGGACCTGACCCACCCCCTGAACGAATCCAGCGACGGCTGCGAAACCGATCTCCGGGGCAACCCAAGCCACTGTGGTGCCTGCGGCAACACTTGCGACCCCAACGAGGTCTGCAACGGCCTGTCCTGCCGTTGTGGTTCCAGCGGCCCGGACTGCGACGGCACCAACTCCGATTATTGCTGCGGCACTACCTGCACCAACCTTCTAAGCGACGAAAGCAACTGCGGCGGCTGCGGCACCATTTGCCAGGAGGTCAACGGCACCAGCACCTGCGTCAGCGGCATCTGCACCCCGAGCTGCAATGCCAGCTGGGGCGATTGCGACGGCAACCCCAACAACGGTTGCGAGACCTCCCTGTGGGAGGATGACTCTTGCGGATCATCCTGCACCAGCAGGCCAAACTGCAACAACAGAATCCAAAACGCCACCGGGGCTTACTGCAATGAAGGAAGCTGCGACTATCTTCAGTGCCACAACGACCACGACAACTGCGACGGGACTCGTGCCAACGGCTGCGAGACTTACCTCTGGGACACCAGCTCTTGCGGTACCACGTGCAACACCCGAACAAACTGCAACATCGATATCCGGCATGCCAATATTGCCACTTGCAACGAGGGCTCATGCGCCTTCGCCGGTTGTCACAACGGTTACGCCAACTGCGACAACGACCCCACCAACGGTTGTGAGAAAGACATCTGGGAGACCGACTCCTGCTCCACGAATTGTTTCGGAGCCGTGAACTGCATGGTGGATGTCGAGCACGCCTCAAATCCCAGTTGCCCCAACGGCTCCTGTGCTTTCGGTAGTTGCCACTCGGGCTGGGAAGACTGCGACTTCAACATTTCCAACGGCTGTGAGAGGGCTACCTGGGCGGTGGACAATTGTGGCTCTGGCTGCGGCACCCTGCCGAATTGTAACACGACGGTGGTCCATGCCAGCGGCATCGAGTGCGCATCAGGCACCTGCGAATACACTTCTTGCATCGGCAACAACGCCGACTGCAGGGGCGGTGAGTCTGACGGCTGCGAGACCCCCCTGGGGACCGACATCAACTGCAGCTCCTGCGGCGACAACTGCCAGGCCGACTCTACCTGTACCAACAACGTCTGCACTTGCGACCACCTGGCCTGTGCCAGTGACTGCTGCGCATGGGGTGAGGTCTGTCACAACAACAGCTGCTGCATGCCCAATTGCACGGGTCGCGAATGCGGCAGCGATAGCTGCGGCAGTTCCTGCGGTAATTGCACACTCACGGGCGAAACCTGCAACGTCTCAGGCATTTGCGTCTGCGATTCAAGCCACGAAAACTGCGACAACAATGACGCCAACGGCTGTGAGTGCGACATCAGCGGCACCAATGTCTGCCACAACAACGCCTGCTGCACCCCCAACTGCGCAGGCAAAGAATGCGGCAGCGATGGCTGCGGTGGGTCTTGCGGCACTTGTACGCTCACTGGCGAAACCTGCAACAGTTCCGGCCTTTGCGTCTGCGACTTCAACCATGAAGATTGCGATGGTGTGTCCGCCAACGGCTGTGAATGCGACGTCAGCGGCACCAACATCTGCTACAACAATGCCTGCTGCACCCCCAACTGCTCTGGTCGCGAATGCGGAACAGACGGCTGCGGCGGGTCCTGCGGCAGCTGCGGAGCCAACGAAGAATGCACCGCGGGCACCTGTGAATGCGAGGCAAGCCACGCCGACTGCGACAACAACGGCAGCTGCGAATGCGACGTCAGCGGCCCCAACATCTGCCACAACAACACCTGCTGCACCCCCAACTGCTCTGGTCGCGAATGCGGCACGGACGGCTGCGGCGGGTCCTGCGGCAATTGCGAATCCGGCGAAACTTGCAACGGCTCAGGCATTTGCGTCTGTGACGCCACCCACGCCGACTGCGACAGCGACGGCAGCTGCGAATGCGACACCAGCGGCACCAACGTCTGCCACAACAACGCCTGTTGCACGCCGGCCACCTGTGGAGCCAACAACTGCAACACGATAAACGACGGCTGCGGCGGCACAATGGAATGCGGCGGATGCGACGCGGGCGAAACCTGCAACGCGGGCACCTGCGAATGCGACGCCAACCACGCTGACTGCGACAGCAACGGCAGCTGCGAATGCGACACCAGCGGCACCAACGTCTGCCACGATAGCGCCTGCTGCACGCCGGTCGACCCCTGCGGGGCGGGCATTTGCGAGTGGGCTTCAGACGGCTGCGGCAACCTCGTGGACTGCGGCGGCTGTGGCGCGGGAGAAACCTGCAACGCGGGCACATGCGAATGCGATGCCACCCACGAAGACTGCGACAGCAACGGCAGTTGCGAATGCGACACCAGCGGCACCAGCTTCTGCCACCTCAGCAGCTGCTGCACCCCCGACTGTTCTGGCAAGGACTGCGGAGACGACGGCTGCGGTGGAACCTGCGGCTCCTGCGTGCCGGTTAACGAAGTGTGTAATGTCTCGGGTCAATGCGTCTGCGCCCCCAACATGGCCAACTGTGACGGGGAGGAGGCCAACGGCTGCGAGATCAACACCAGCACCAGCGCCGATCACTGTAGCGGCTGCGGCTTGGCCTGCGAAACCGGCTTCGGGTGTGCAAGCAGCGCTTGCGCCTGTTCAAACAACCCGGACTGCAACGCCTGGCAATCGGACTGGGTCTGCACCGACGATGTTTGCACTCCTCCTTAATCGAGGCGAGATCCAGGCGGCCGTGGCCGAAATTGTCCGTGTATCGGCCCAGTGGATCCTGGTGGCGGAGTCCGCCCAGGTACTCTTCCGAACTCAAGAGTTGCTCTTGTTCTCTCGCTGACGGGAGGCCTTTTGAGTATGGTTGGCCTTTGTTTCCCGTGTAGGCACGGGCACCGTGGTGCCGCCTTCGATCATGACCGGGGTGTTGGTGGGCGCAGACTCGGGGATGCTGCGCAGGATGCTGTCCGGGTCCTTGACCAGCACCGTGCCGTTGGGCACGGCCCGGCCGGACTGCACGGTTACGTCTAAGCCTGCGAAGACCTCGTGTCCAAAGCAGGCACCCAAAAAATTGGTGCCCACGGGCTGAAGCTCGCCTTCGTGCAGGACCTGGATCTCGCCTTTGGCCTTGATGTCCACCACGCGCACGAGGCTGGTCATGGCCACCTTGCGACCGAAAAGCGTACATTGAATACCGTTGATGCAGAGATCGCCTTCCGGATAGCCGGCGCAAAAAACCAGGGTTGAGTTCTTGCTGATGAAACAATCGTGACCGATGACCGAGAAAATCACGTTGGCCCGATCTTCGATCTGCACGTTGTCGCCAAGCAGGCTGCCACGCACCAGGGCGTAAGCCCCCACCCGCACGTTGTCACCCAGCTGGCAAAACTCGAGCCGGGCCGTGGGGTGGATGTCGCAGTTGCGCCCGATTCGATTGAAGCTTTTGGCTGCCGACCACTTAAAGCCGGGCACGCGGGCACCCGAGAGAAGGCCGCCTAAGCCCGTGGCCAAAAGTCTGCCGGCGGTCCAAAACTTGCGCCCCAAAATGGTCTCGACCCAGTGGATCTGAATGGACAGCTGGTTGGCCCAAAGCAGGTGTACCCAATGGCCGATCTCCATGACCACGCTGGAGGTCACCGGATGGTCGTAGTGACTGTAGCCGACGATGTTGGGCGGCGTGGGTACGCCGATGACTTTCTCCTTGAACCGCGCCCTCACCGGTCGGGCCGCCGCCATCAGCTGCTTCAGCTCGGCCTCGGAGCCCGGCACCGAATCGCCCTCTAAGACGTAAAGTCGATACAGCGCCAACTTCTCGCCATCCACCTCCGCCTCATCGAGTTTTTGCAAAGGGCGAGTGCGCTTGACCAACAAGCTCTCGGCAGGCAAACCGCAACGCAAGCCACCGCCAGCCTTGGCCTGGCGCATCAAATCATCAAAAACCCGCTTGGTGAAAAACACATCGTCATAGGTCAACACAAAGCGACGGTCCATGATCTCGGCCACCGACTCGACAAAGATCACCTCCAAACCAGCCGCAGCCATGACCCGCCGCTGAATATCAGCCAGTCGCTCATTGCCGATCATGGACTCAGACACGGGATCGCCAAAAGGCGCGATGCGCTTGCCGCTTGGGAGTACGTAAGCTTTCATGTTGTCAGGCTATCCGCGCCGCGACCAATCTGTCAACGAAGGAGCATGGCTTCTTGCCGCGCGATGCGCCTCTTGTTAGCATGCGCCCATGAAGCTTGGCTGTAATATCACCTCGTGGCTCATCCTGGTCATGTTCTCACTGGCCCCGATTGCAGCCCAGGCTCGCCGACTGGACCT
>JAGLDW010000513.1 GCA_023145395.1 Lentisphaeria bacterium
CTCACGGCATAGTAGCGATGGTCGCCCGACACCGTGCCATAGCTGAACCGCCCCAGCTCCTCAGGCAATACTGCGACGTTCTCGATCGCGAGGGTGTCGTAGCGGCAGCGTCGCAACGTGAGATGCCCATCGATCTTCTCGTGATAGTAGAGAAAATCGGACCACGGGTGGAACGCGGGGAATGGCGGTTCGCCAACCAAAACGTCACGGCGTGAGCCATCGCTGAGGTCAATGATGCTGATTCCACCGGGCTTGCCGCCTCCCGCGTAGTAGCGAACCGCAATCCAACGCCCTGTAGGGTCGCCGTAGGGCTGCTCCCCGTAGATGTTGTCGGCTGGCCGTTCGTCCGCGCCGAGCAGGTGGATCTGCGCGCCGGTCTCAGAATCGGTTTCCACAAAGTTGCCGGTCATTGGACTTTCTCCTGACGCCACCGTCAAGACCGGCAGCAACAACGAATACGCGACCACGAATGGACGTTCCGCCCGTTATGGCACACGACGAAACGATAGGTGACCGCACACTGAAGTCAACTTTGGAGAAAGCAGTTGGGGTACGGGACCACAGTTCTGTCTAGGAAAAGGAGTGCCGCGCGGCAAGCTTTTGCATGTCCAGGAGTGGTATGATCCGCATTCTGCAGGATGGTTGTGATGCACAACTGTGAATCATGCCGACCATGGCGAGAACGCGGAATGGAGTGGGATGATACAGAGTAGGCTACCGGGGCGTCGTTGGACAGAGTCAAGTTAGAGAACATCCCCACACATGCTCAAGCAAAGGAGACCCTCACTCATGGTCATTGACTCACACGTGCACCTGAAGGGCGGCGACTATTTCCGTCGCGAGTTTGACCCGGACGCCACCGTACGCATGCTGGACGATGCCGGCATTGATCGCGCCTGCGTGTTCAGCATGTCATTGCCTACGCAGGAATCGAATGAACTGACGAGGCGCGGCGTAAAAGGGCGTGAAGACCGACTGATCCCCTACGCGCACGCCTTGCCGGAGGAAGGGGAGTTGGCTCGGCAGGAGGTGCTGCGTGCCGTCGAGAAGTGGGGGTTTCGGGGCCTGAAGCTGCACCTCGGCGAGGTGCGCGGCGAGCCGACAGACGAATTGTTCCTGCCTTTTCTGGAGCAAGCGGCCGAGTTGAACATTCCCGTGCTGCTGGACTGCATCAATCAACCCGAGTTGGCGAAGCGCTGGGTTGAAGCCGTGCCTGAGGCCAAGATCATCATCCCTCACCTGGGATCACCGCTCGACCAGTTCATGGTGGATCAATTTATCCGACTCTGCCAGAGTCACGACAACGTCTGGCTGGACACCTCATACTCGCACGTACCTTGGAAGATCCGCGACGCCGTCCACTTCTGCGGCGCGGAGAAAGTGATTTTTGGGTCGGACGGCGGCGCAGGCTACTATCCTTCAAGCTTCGAACTGGCGAAGGTCAATGCCTATGACCTTGTTTCCGAGGAACTGGAGTTGATTCTGGGCGGCAATATCACCCGCTTGATCGGCCTGTGATTTCGGCTATTTCGCCAATTGCTCCTGGCGCCGATACAGCCGGGCGTACACTGCGGCCAGATGTCCGAATGCCGCCCCTTTGTCGTATCGGTGCACGGTGAAGATCTGGCGCATGATGTCAAAGATCTGCGGATCGAATTCGCACAAGTCAACCCAGCGCCCTCCAGCTATGTTGTGGTGCCCCTTGTACTTCCGATCGCCGCTGACACGGTCGGCGAGTTCGTTCGACTCGGGCACCCACAGGTTCTTGGTGAAGGTCGCCGCGAGGCGCTTCATGTCTTCTTCGTCGAACACGATTCCTCGACGATGGGCCTGCACAGCGAACTCGACCTCCCACGCGGCGTGGGACAGGTCTTCGTCGTACTTCCCGCCCGCGTAGGCGGGAGTGTTGTCGCTGAGTCCATCAGCCTTGGTCCAGCCATCCTCTCCGGCCCCCCACCAATACTGCCATACATAGGCTCCGTTGTCACCTAGCTCCAGCTCGTTCTTGAACAGGCGAGCGATGCGTTGTGCCTTGTCCCGGTACGCCTGCTTCCCCGTCACGTCGTGCAGATAGAGAAGCACCTGCCCCGCTCCCCCGAGGTAGTTGAGCGGCGCCCCGATGCCGTCGCACCAGAAAGGCTCCCCCTTGGGTGTGAGCAGATAATACCCTTCGCCCTCGTTGGGACCCTCGCGCCAACTCGACTCCCATGTCGCCAGCGATTCCTCGGCCGCGGACACATAGCGCCCGGCTGCATCGCCGAACTCGTTGCTGTGCGACAGTCGCCAGGTGCCAGGCTTGGTGCCGGGCTCGATGGTGACTCGGGTCTGGTTGTTGTACGCATAGCGTATTGATCGAATTGCCAAAGCGTCGCGCTTCTGCTCGTCCTGCAGCGTGGCGGTCGCCACCGTGTACTGGTCGGCGATGCCCCAGAGCGGCAGGCTGCGCCCCGCGAAATCCTTCCGCCCCAGTGCATCGTCGCGGACCGCGAGGACGACATCCGCAAGCGAAACAAAGCGGCGCAGATATTCCCGGTCCTGCGTCGCCTGGTGCATCTCCAGCAACCCCCGGAGCACATAGGCCTCGCCCCAGGCGATGCTGCCGCCATCGATCTTCGCCAAGTCGCGGTGACGGTCGATGTGCTCGGCCATCTCGTCGAAACGCTCACGGGTGAAGCAAAATTCCTGCGCCGCGCTGACCACAGGCGTACAGGCCAGAGCCGCAACCACGACGGCATGGATGGTAGGCATGAGTATGTGAGCGTGGGACAGGGGTTTCGGCATGGTGGTTTCTCCGTGAGAACTCAGGTTTCGTTGCCCCCCCCTTCGCCAACGCAGTTTAATGCACGTCGTTCGGAGTCGCCAGTCTTTGCGCTAGCTGCATCCCCAGCTCGTGGGCAATCTCCGGACGCTCGCCGCAGAGGTTGTGCAGCTCGCTGGGATCCTCTTCCAAATCGTACAACTCGCGAATGTCGCCATAGTTATTCACGTACTTGTAGCGTTCGGTACGGATGCACTCGAAACTTCTCAGGGTGGTCACAATGCTGTCCCGGTGGGTGCTTGCATGTCCCTGCAGCACGGGGACCAGGCTTCGCGCCTCGACCCCCTCCTGGGCAGGCAGTCCAGCGAGTTCAATCAGCGTCGGGTTCACGTCCATCAACTCAACCAACGCGTCACTGACCTTGCCTTCGGGCAACCCCGGCCCGGCGACAATGAGCGGAACATGAATCGCCGCCTCATAGGGAACGCTCTTCGTATACATCCCGTGATCGCCTGCCATCTCGCCGTGATCGCTGGAAAACACGACATAGGTGTTGTCCAGCTCGCCCCGCGCTTCCAGCGCCGCCATGATCTCGCCAACCGCATCATCGATTGCCGTAATCGATCCGGCGTACTGGCGGCGGGTCTCCGTGATCTTGTCCGGGTCCGTGGTCCGAGCCTGCTACCGTGCAGGCTTCCCCTCGGGGCAGTGTGGGATCGCCTTCGGCATGTCCGCTTTGCGGTATGGCTCTGCGTACTCCGCGGGTGGATCGAACGGATCGTGCGGCCCGACAAAGCTCACGAAAAAGTGCCAGGGGAAATCATTTGGGATCTCTCGGATCCACTCGGCGGAACGACGCCCGATGTAGATATCCTCAAAAGCCTCTTTCGGCAGGACGGAATCATGACAACTCAGCGCAAAGTCGTTCTTGGCCCGAAACACGTAGTCCTCGTGGAACTGGTTGTACAGCGCCTGCTCTTGAAGCCAGTAGCCATAGGGTCCCTTCGGCTCGGGGCTCTTGCCGGCATGCATCTTGCCTTCGCACTCGATGGGATGCGTGAAGCCCCAGCGAAACAGTCGCGGGCGATC
>JAGLDW010000514.1 GCA_023145395.1 Lentisphaeria bacterium
CGGCGGTCATCCGGTTGGTGATGGTGAATGTCGGCGCAAACCCAAGTTCGCTCATTGCTCCGCCTTCCACTCCAGCATCCGGCTGGTGTCGTTGCCGAAGATATCAACCACCTTGATGAGGATCTTGTAGGTGCCGGGCTCGTCGTACGTGTGTGCTTCGCTGGTCAGCTCCAGCTTGCGGTTCTTGCGGGTGCGGTAGGTCTGCCACTGATTCGTGAAGGTGTCGTGCTGAAAATCCCAGTCCACGGCCCAGTAGTCGATGTAGTCGGACCACTTGGAGATCTTGTCCCGCACGTCCGCCGGAATCAGGTCGGTGTCCGGGATCACGAAATTGGTCAGTTCGATGCAAATCCCGTCCTTCTTCTTGGCGATGGTCTTGATCTCAGCCTCCAGGTAGGCGAGGTCGAAGAAGCGGATATCCTTGCAGTCGACCGCTTGCCTCTCCATTACCTCCCGGGGGATGTTCAGCAGGCGCAGGCGCACCCCGTCGGTGCGGGCCTGCTTGATGATGGGGTCGTTCATGCCCATCTCCCATTCCCAGGCGAGCACGTGCAGCTCCTCCCGCTCCATCTCCGCGCATTCCGCCAGGCCATCGTTGATCTGGCTGATGGTCACCGGCGCATCCACCGCGCCGACCATCACCAAGGTGCCCCCCTTTTTGCCGTGGATGTACTCCCCCTCAATCGGCTGGGCCTGGTACAGCTCAAGGATGAAGCGGATGTAGGCGGCGTAAGCGGCTTTGGTCTGGTCGTCGCCGGATTGCCCAAACTCGGTGCCCTGCCAGTGCTGGCGCTCGTACCGGCCGAGATTCAGGAGCTGGAACGGCTTGCAGTCGGGAATTTCCAGCAAGCGCTTGCGGGTGGTGTGGATGGCGTAACGTCCCAGGTCGCAGGCAATCCAGCGCCGCCCTTGTCTCTCAGCTGCAACTGCCGAGGAACCTGACCCAACAAAAGCATCCAGAACAATGTCCCCTGGCTTTGATGCCAGCTGTATGACCCTCTCAATCAGGTCAACTGGTTTCTGTGTGCCGTAGTGGACCCATTCAGTCTTGTTCGCGGGCTGCAGACAGCGGATTCTCCACACGGAATCAACTGTCCGTGTCGTCCTCTCCTGGTATATTATGTTCCCGTCCTCATCCCGGGCGTTTACCATTTTCCCGTCCACCTTAGCCCGCTTCAGTTGCCGCACTGGTTTATCCCGTTCTTCCTCCAGTCGACTGTATGTGTAATTCGATGACTTGTTCTTTACGTAGTAGAGAATCTGGTCAAATGCTTTCGGCAGCAAACGTTTTCTGCTGTCATGCATCTTGTTATAGTAGTACCAGGCAATCTCATTCTGAAAGTTGTCTCGCCCGAACACCTCATCCATAAGAGCTTTCACATATGGCCCCGCATGGACGTCTACATGAACGAACACTGAACCGGTATCCGCCAGCAAAGCGTGGAGCTGCACAAGGCGATGGTAGAGCATGGACAAGTACGTCGGCCAGCCCTGTGCCCATGTATCGCGGTACGCCTTTTCCTCGATGATGGAGGGCTCCTTGCCCGGCACCGGACTATCCTCATCGCCAACGAGTACTTTGTAACTGAAGTCAGAACCTGTGCCAAACGGCGGGTCGATGTAGATGAGATCGATCTTGCCGGCGAAGTCCTTGAGCAGGGAGGCCATAACGAGGAGGTTGTCGCCCCAGATGAGCTTATTGTGCCAGTTTTCGGTGTCGTTCTGGCTAGCGGCGTAGGTGAACAGATCTGCCAGTTGTCCGCTCTTGCGGGTGGCTCGGCCTTCCTTGATGCTCTCGATCACCTGGAACGGCAGCGCCGCCCCCCGGTTCTCCACCAAGTTGCCGTCGTCATCGTATTTTCCCGGCCAGACCAGCTCGGGCTTGGTTATGTTCAGCTTGGGCATAGTATTCTACACTCCAATACAAAGGGCGATTGCATTTACGATATCCGTCAGTTTGCTGGCAGTCACGCGTCCAAGACGACAGTGGAACCGATCGAGGGATACCGATTTCACTTGGAAGCCATCCGCACCGGACATCTTAGATAGCCCGTTGCCGGGTGTCGGCGCTAGCTTGGTGAACCAGACGAAGGCGTCATAACGATCCTTCCAGTCCGTGATCGGCACGACAATTCGCAACGGCAATTTGCCAATGCTGTTTACACCAACGACGATGGCCGGTCGGCGCTTGGCGACCTCGGAACCAACCTTCGGATTGAAGTCCACCAGCCAGATGTCACCACGTTTTGGATGGACCGGTTTACTCTTGCTCTTCATGGATGTCCCCCTCCCCGAAGGCTTCGAAATCGGTCAGGTCGGAGTCGGTCTCGTAGTCATGTGCTGCCACCTCTGCCACCTCTTGCAGCACACGATCCCGCAAATCGCCGGGAAATGTGCGGAGAAGGGCGGCGTTCATGACTGGAACATCCGCAGTGTCCCTGGGGCGCGCCTCGGAGATTTCCGGGCAGAGTTCTTCGGCCTTGTCCCAGCCGATCAAATCTTCCGCCAAGGCGCGCAGCGTCAACTGCCGGAATCGATTGGGTTGTTCTTTACCATCATACTCGACCGGTTCCTGGCGTCGCCAGCCCCGACGGCCAAACTCGACAAACAGCGAACGGTAGCAGTTCTGCGTGATGATGCCGTGGGCTCGAGCTGCATACATCCAAGCCGCCATACTCATGCCGTGTTTGCGCTTCAGAATCGCCAGCTCCTCGAACGAAAGGGCATGACGCCTTTCCCCCAACTCCTGCTTGACCACGCTCGGAGGAACCAACAGCGACGAGGCGAACCGATGAGCAAGGAGTTCCCCCTCCTTTTCCGAAAGATCCTCGGAGTTCATGAGAACATGCCCAATCTCATGAGCGAGATTGAATCGCAGGCGGTCCGTAGGCATCGCGGTGTTGATCGTGAGTAGGGGACGCTGCCCATTGATGGTGCCCGAGAGACCGTCAAAGGCGGTGCTCGCTTCGCGCTGGAAAGCCACTACAACAGCACCATGATCCTCGGCTGTCTGGCACAAGCATTCGACCGGTGCTTCTCCCATCTCCCAAGCAGAGCGTAAATCGGCGGCGCTTCGGTCTGCCTCTTCCAACGTGTCTACACGTCGTCGTTTCGGGAATTCGACGAGACTCGCCACCGGCATAAGGTCAAACAGTGCCATCGCCCTATCGGCAGCCAAGTGGGCGCAAGCCTTGATCTCCTCGACCCGTTTTTTACCAAGTCGTTTGGTGCTCCGGAATGCGAGCCATTCGATGGTGACGCCAGGCTCGCAAATGAAGTAGGTCGGCGCAACTCCCAGAGCTTTGCTCAAGCCCCGCAGGATGCCAGGCGCTGGCTGACGCTTGCCACGCTCGTAGTTCGACAGTCCCGCCTTCGTGATCTGAATCCCGCTTCTCACGAGCTGTTTTGATAGCTGCTCCAAGCTGAGGCCAGACGCCAGCCTGGCTTGTCTTATGCGGTCCGCAATCATGTTTGACTCCTCTCTGTTAGCGTTGACACAATCTACGGCATAACTGTAGAAAATCAACGGAGGCGGGAGCTTGGTCACGGAAGTGATTGTCCAGCACAGGATATTGCCCCGTGTACACACAGCCCACGATAATCGCAGGTGCCGCAGGTGCGCTTCGATGCCGTGGCGGGCAGAACATTCGCACGAAGTGCCTGGGCGGCGGCAAGGACGTCGGTCTTCACGTCTGCGATGAAGTCATCATCGACGGAGCGCGGTTTCCTCTTGCGCTCGTCCAGATTGTAGATCTCGACAAAGTCGGCGGCGCGCCCCGTGAGTTCCCGGTAGCCTAAAGCATAGATGTGAAGCTGCGTCTCGGTGACCTCTTCGGCCTGGGCGCGGTTGGTGCTCTTGAGATCGACGATGGTGGTTTCGTCCGTGTCCTTGCGTCGAACCAGATCAATGCGACCCGCGACGCTGACACCACCACCAAGGTCGATCTCAACGGTCTTCTCCGAAAACTCGATATTGGCGAAGTCCGCAGCGTTGTCAACGAGATAATCCCGGATCACGCGTCCGGCGCTCTTCTGAAGCGTGTCACGCAGGCTGGCGTATGCATAGGGAACGCGAAGATGTGTCTTAGCCAGCCGATCGGCTTCGGCCACGTCCGGCACGTCGCCTAGGATGGCTCGAGCGTGGACCTCGGCCAGGGCATCGTGGAGAGATTTGCCGTAGCCGAGGGCTTCGTGGATGGGTGGATTGAACCCATACAGGATACGCAGCTTGAACTGGTAGGGGCACTCGAAGAAATACTTCAGTTCGCTGAACGAGAGGGTGACATTGGCAATGGCCGCTCGCGATTGCGAGGGCAACCGGGGGCGGGTCGAGTAGTCCTGCCGACGACGCTTGACGTGCTTCGATGCGAGCAGGTCGTCCCAGAACTCGGAGGCCCGTCGATAGCGATTGTTCTTTCCGTCAATGGGAGCCCAAGTGAGATGGAGGAATTTCTGGCTGCGGGTCATGGCTACGTAGAACAGACGTCGTTCGTCCTCTGGGCTGCCGAGGTATCGGTGCTGATCTTTGACTCCGGCAGACGGCACGATGTGCCAGACGTTCCGGCCGCCCACTTGCGGCATCGGGAAGCGGTTTCTGAGCAGTGCCGGGACGAAGACAACTGGCCACTGCATGCCCTTGGCCTGGTGCACAGTCATGATGCGCACGGCATTGGGGTTGGCGTACTGGTTGTCCTGCCAGCCCTCGGGATAGGCATTCTCCGCCCGGTATTGCAGAAAACTGGCGAACCCTTCATACTTGCGAACTGGATCGGAATGCCAGTTGATTGTCTCGAAGTCGGAAATGATCTGACTGAACTTCCCGAGGTTGTAGAAGACCACTTCGCCTCGCCCTCCAGGAACAGATTCTTCGTCCAAGCCCAATTGCTCCAGGAACGCGAGAAACTGACGCTGAAGATTGTAGAATGACCAGCGCTCCTCATCCGGCTTGGTGCGCATGGCCGTCCGAGTCAAGGCTGCCGCCGTGACGGCGGCATGAAGTGCAGTGTCAGACAGGCCCAGATCGGCTCGCTCCCAAGCCTCGATGACACTCTTTTCGGCAATGTCTGGACATTCCCCCAGGAAGTAGAACAACTGCCTCGCGGCCTCGGCTTCCGGCGTTGCGAAGAGCCGGTTCATTCCACTGACGACGTAGGGGATTTCAGCCGCATCCAATGCTGCGGTGATTGGCTCGCCGTTGGTCCT
>JAGLDW010000515.1 GCA_023145395.1 Lentisphaeria bacterium
TCCGCCCGGTAGGCGATCATGCCGACGGTGTTGATCAGGCGTCGGCGTCCTTTCGGCAGGCGCATGAACCTTTCCTCCTCTGGCAACTCCGCCCAGGTAGTGTGGTGAGCGGTGTCTTTCTTGGATTGGACAAGCCGCTTCACCTCGTCTCGAAAGTGCTCCATCTCCTCCAGCAGCTCGGCTTTCCGGGTCTCCCATCTTTCATGTCGCCGGTGTCTGGGAGAGGCGGCCTCCTCGGAGTCCATGGCGACGAATTTGGCACGTCGGCGGTCAAGCTTCCCCCTAGCCGAACTGCGTGCCCTCTCCAACTGCCTCCAGGCGGGGTTGACGAGCTTTTCGGTACCACTGAATGACTCCGTTTTGTACTCCGTAAGCATATCTATTGGAAAGTGATGCATGGCATATTCAAAAAAGTTTTCCTGGCACCATCGTGTGAACATATGCGGTGCGATGACCGAGGCTGACAGATCGTAGGCGGTGGAGGCTATGGCAGTCTGGTGGCCGCTTTCAGTCAGTTTGCGCACTTCCTTCACCCAGATGGCGTCGGATCCGGTTCCGACGAGTGTTCCCCGCTCCGCTAGCTGCATCTCGACCGTTTCTCCGCGAGGCATCACAGTGCGGACTTCGGCGAACCATTCGAGCGGCCATTGGTCGGTGCAGTTCTTTCGATAGGTGATGCAGGCGATGCGATGTTTCTCCCACATCTCCTTGAAGAAGGCGGGACTGTATCCCTCCCGGTCGAACACGATGACGAAGCGGCAAAGACACCGGTTTTTCTCGAGCTGCCCGGCCGTCGGCTGATTGGGGACTTCCTTCAGAAGCCTTGGCACAATGTCACAGCGAAGCACTTGCAGCAGCCCGTTGTCGATCTGCCGCTCGACCACGAAGAAGGGCAGGCCAAGGGCGTCGTTGATCCAGTAGTTGCTGATGCCCCGCAGGCACAGGCGTTGTCTGGACACGTAGCGGCGGGGCAGTTCCTCGCCGCCGTTGTACACCTTGACGTGTCCGTCGACATACAGGAAGCCGGGCGTCTCGAGGCTCTCGCCCATCCATTGCCGCGACAGACTGGCGGCCCATTCCTCCGCCTTGTCCCGACCCGCCATGTCGTCCAGCTTGTATCTCAGGCAACGCGCCTCCGGAGAGCGGTCGAGTCCCAGTAGCTCGCCAAGTTCGCCCGGCGCATGACTGCGCATTCTCTCCACAGTTCGAATGCGGCACAGGAGCATGAGGGCAAGAGTGAGAAGCACGTGGATCTGCGTGTAGTATCCACACACGTCGCCGAGCTTGTCGAGCCCGGTCAGCAGACCGTTGCCCAGAAGGGCGGGAAGGGTGCACAGCACACCTCCGAGCGGTACGTCGAGACTGGTTTTGAAACGTGTCTCGGCGCACGCGCCGAAGCCGAACGCCGCACCGGCGCGATCATCCGGACGCGTGCAGGCCGTGCCCATTGCCTGCCCGGCCTCGCCATCCAGCCGGCTGCGTTCCGACAATGTGCTTGCCTGCGAATCCGGCGCCGAGCTCCCGGATTCGCAGAGGCGACCGTCGTTGATGGCCTTGCGAACCGTGTCGCGCTTCACACAGAGCTCGTCGGCCACTTCGCCTTTCGTCACGCCGCGGTCAAGAAGCAGCTGCGCCTCCTTCAGCTTCTCAACGGTCAGAACCGTCCCGCCTCGGCGCGTGCGCCGTTTCTCGAAAAACGACCGAACCCCACGCTCGCGCAACTGCCGCGACGCTCGCAGGACCTTGTTCTTGGTCACCCCGAACGCCGACATGATCTCGCAGGGGCGGCATGCCCCCGACGCGACCAGTTGCGCAATGGTCAAACGAAAGAGCGCATCGTCTCCAGCGTCATGGCAATACACCGGGAGAAATCCCACGTAGTACGTCCACGTGTCGTCGTTGCGACAAACACAGACAGTATTGCTGACTGGAGTTGCGCCGCCGGGAATGAGAGGTAACAATGACTGCATGGCGTGGTGCCTTTTCTGCTTGCGGTTCCGCATTTTTCCACAGATAAGGTACCACGTCTTTTTTCCTGTCAACAGTGTTTGTAAAAGTGGGCCTAGTGCGTTGTATCATGCTGGTGTTGCACAGGATACGCTTAGTGTAAGCGTGTTCGTGGAATCCATAGGGATCAAGAAGTCTGTCTTTCCCATCCGTGGCCATCCGTGTCCATCCGTGGTTGGAATTGTTTTCGCTTTGCGGAGTTCGCAGGGCATGGCCGGTTGCGGAGAACCGGCTCCT
>JAGLDW010000516.1 GCA_023145395.1 Lentisphaeria bacterium
GTGGGCGGACCGGGGTCACACCTCAACTATCAACACATGGATTTGAATTGCACATTGGCGCCGGGCATAGTGGTGCAGCGTTTGCAGACCGAAAGGACCCGTCATGGCTCGCCCATTGCGAATCGAATACAAGGGTGCCTGCTACCATGTGATGAACCGGGGCAATCAGCGTGCCCGGGTATTCCACTCGAAGAAGCACTACACGCTGTTTCTTGACAAGTTGGCGCATTTCTGCGAGCAGTTCGATGTAGGCGTTCATTCCTATTGCTGCATGCCCAACCATTTTCATCTGCTGCTGACGACCCGCGAGGCGAATCTGAGCCGGTTCATGCAGAGCTTTCTGACGTCCTTCACCCTTTCGCTGAACCGGATGCGCAGCACGTCGGGGCATGTCTTCCAGGGGCGTTTCAAGGCGGAGCTTGTCGAAGCGCAGCGCTACATGTCGGAGGCGTCCCGGTATATCCACCTGAATCCAGTCAGGACCAAGCGGGCCGAGAGTCTGGATCTTGTCCAGCGGAAGCGCGAACTGGACAGCTTCCCCTGGTCGAGCTACCCGGTCCTGATCGGTCTGGCGAACCGCCCGAAGTGGATTGACACCGAACCGGTCCTGCGGACGTGGGCGGAGGACGGGGAAGAGGCGATGCGGAACTACCGGCGCTACGTGGACCAGGGCCTGACGGCCAATCTCCCCAACCCCTTCCTGTCGGTGAAAGAGCGGAGCATTCTTGGGTCGGACAGCTTTGTGGACACGATTCGGCGCCGACACTTGCTCAAACGCGAAATCAGGGATGAACGGGAGGAGCCTGCGCTCAAGCATCTTGTTCGTGGCCTTCAAGTGGCGGATGTGCTGGCGGCCGTGGCTGCGGTCTACGAGGTACCGGTCATGGAACTGCTGAAGCGGCGCAGCCGGAATGCGGAGGCACGGCAGATGGCCATGTATCTGGCAGTCAGATTCTCCCGGCATGCGCAGCCTCTTTCGCGGTTGGCCAAGCAGTTCGGTATAACAGCCGCAGGATTGAGCATCGCCGCAAAGCGCATGACCGCAGCGTTGTCTGTTCCGCGCAGCAAAGCGCTTCGTGCCCGATGCAGCCACGCCAAAGATCTCCTGAATCGAAGCCTGCTTGTTGATAGTTGAGGTGCCATGCGCCCGCATGAGCAAAGCCGCCCGCGGCCGCGATCGGCGCGGCGCACAGAGCGGCAGAATCAAAACCCGTGAAAAAACAGGCGCAGGGCACTCGGCGAAGACACATCAGCCAGAATCGGGAAGCGCAATCGGAGATTCCAGCTTCCGGGAAACCAGGGAAAGAGGTTTATCCCGCAGAAAATCTCTCGACAAGTTTGACACACCCCTATATGGGCACCCTCCAGGGGACGGTGGGTTGCGCAGTTCGCAGGGCATGGCTCGCCGGGAGTCTCGCCCTCCAGGGGACGGTGGATTGCGCAGTTCGCAGGGCATGGCTCGCCGGGAGTCTCACCCTCCAGGAGGGGGGGGGCGCAGTGCGCGGCGGTCGGGGGCGACACGCCCTCCAGGGCTTGTGGCATCCTTTGACACTGGAAGGGTGTATATTGTGTCCTGGCATGGACGCCAATGTGCTTGGCGAAGTTCGATGTTTTTGAAGTAGAGGCGGTCCAATGGGTCGAAAGAGTTTTTTTCCGGTGGTCGAGGGTGCTCCTCCTCCGCTTCGTCTATGCGTGCGTCGGCGCGTCCGTTTCGACGAGGTGGATTCGATGCGCATTGTCTGGCATGGACGCTATGCCAGCTACTTCGAGGATGGACGGGTTGCCCTGGGGCACAAGTACGGGATCAGCTACAGCGATTTCATCCGCGAGAACATTCCCGTGCCGATCCGCCGCCTGCAGGTCGAGTATCTCCAGCCACTGCTATTCGAGGACGAGTTCGAGGTGGAGACGATTCTGCATTGGAGCGAGGCCGCGCGGATCAACTTCGAGTATGCCGTGCGCAAGCTTGATGGTAGCCTTGTCTGCACTGGGTGCACCGTGCAGATGATACTGGACGAGACCTTCGAAGTGCTGCTGGCTCCTCCCCCATTTTTCCAGGACTTTTTGGAGTGCTGGCAGCGCGGGGAGCTTTCGTGAACACTGTGCATGTTGCCGCTGGCGGTTTGCTTTCCGCCCTGGGGGATGGGGACGCTCTCTGGAGCGCGCTTCTGGAGGGGCGTTCCGGCCTGCGGCCCGGCCTTCCCTTTGGAACGGAGAAATACGTTTCGGATGTTGGTGGCTGGGTGGAGGGGTTGGAGAGTCCGGGCCAGGCGCGGACGGAGGTGTTGCTTCGCAGACTGTTTGCGGGATATCTGGACGTTTCGGCGGACACTCTGTTGCTGACCGCTTCGACCAAAGCGGATATCGGGAGGCTTGAGGAACACGTGCGCGAGGGGGGCGAAGAGCTTTCGCGTGCACTTGGGCACGCCCCGGCGGCGTTGCTGCAGAAGATGTTGTCTCTAGAGTCCCCTCAGCACCGGCACATCAATGCGGCGTGCGCCTCGGGCACCATCGCGTTGGCGATCGCCGCGGCCATGATTGCAGATGGCGAGGCCGACTCGGTTCTGGTCTGTGCCTTCGATGTGATGTCGGAGTTCGTGTTCTCCGGGTTTTCCGCGTTGAAGGCGTTGTCCCCCGATCCGGCGCGCCCCTTCGACCGCGAACGAGGCGGTCTGTCTCTAGGCGAGGCGGGCGCCTACGCGCTGTTGAAGAGCGAGAGGCGATTGCGGGACGAAGGCGGGCGCAGCCTTGGTGGCATCGTTGGCTGGGGAATCGCCTCGGACGCCAACCACATCACCGCGCCCTCCCGTGAAGGGACGGGCCTGATCGCCGCAGTGGAGCAGGCGTTGGCGCGGGCGTGCATCCCCGCTGGAGACGTCGCTGCGATTCACGCGCATGGTACGGGCACAGTCTACAACGATGCTATGGAGTTGACTGCTTTTCGCTCGCTGTTCGGGCGGATTCCGCCGCTTCATTCCATCAAAGGCGCCACGGGGCACACCATGGGGGCGGCCGGTGTCGTCGAGACGCTTGTCGCGCTGAAAAGTCTGGAGACCGGGTGCATACCGCCCACTGTTGGACTGTGTGTGCCGGACGAGGCAGCGGGAGGGTGTGTGAGCAATGTGGCCCAGAACTTCCTGGGGGACTGCATGCTGACGACCAACTCGGGATTTGGCGGGACGAATGCTGCGCTGGTATTGAGGAGGGGAGTATGAACGCCTGCATCCTCGGCATTGGCTGGATCACTGTGGACGGATTGGGTACTGGCAGGGGAGGGGAGGCCTTCCGTCTGACCTGTGGCTCTCTTCCATCCCTAAAGCGCACGTTGTTTTTCGACGACCCCCATCCGCGTTTTGGGCGCCTGGACCCCTACACCAAACTCGGTTTGGGCGCGGTCTCTCTGGCGTTGCGCGATGCGGGGTTGGACCAGTGGAGCGAAAAACGTCCCTTCGGCTTGGTGGCGGCGACGGAGACGGGATGCATGGGCACGGATCTGGCCTATTTCAAGACGGTTGTGCCGGATGGGGGGAGCATGGCGAGCCCGAACCTGTTCGCCTACACCCTTCCCGGTTGCATGTTGGGCGAGGCCTCGATTCACTATGGCTTGACCGGTCCGGCGTTTGTGGTCAGTTCGGCGTGCGGCGATCGCCTGGACGGGGTTCGCTCCGCTCTTGATCTGCTGCGCTGGGGGTTTTGCGACACTGTGGTGGCGGGATGGTGCGATCCGTATGTGGCGGCCGACGCCTGTGCGGGGGAAGCGACTCCCGGAGCGGTGTTTCTCGTGTTGCGCAGCGCGCCGGATGGTCCGGTGAGCGCGGAGAATGGACAGATTCGATGGGGCGGCGAGCCCGTGGCGGATATCTCCGCGTTTGCGGAGTCCGCACGTATGAGGCCAAGTAATCGGTGTTCAGTGATCGGTGTCTGATTACCGATGACCGATGTCAGCAAAGATAGTAGGTGGCGCAATTGAAGATGAAGCTTGTTTATCCGGCCTGGCCCAAACTTGAGGGTCAAACCACGTTCCATCTCCCCCCGCATGGGCCCGTGGTGTTCGCCGCGGCGGTGCCGGAGGACGTGGAGATCGAGTTCTACGACGACAATGTGGAGGATATCGACTTTGATTCGCACACGGATCTGGTGACGATCTCCACCATGCTGAGTTGCCAGCTTCCCCGAGCCTTCGAGATCGCGGCGGAATTCCGCGCACGTGGCCTGACTGTGATCTTCGGGGGCATCTCGACCATGCTGCATAGCGACGAGGTCGCCGGGCATGCCGACTGCGTGTTTCTGGGCGAGGCCGAGGGACGGTTTGGCGAAGTCATCGAAGACTTCAAAGCCGGTCACCTGAAACCCCTGTACGACCACATGGAGAATCCGCCGCCGACCGAGTGGATCGGCCCCGCGCGCCGCGACATTCTGAAGCGCGACCTCTACAACTACCGGGGTGTGCAGATGGTGGATCTGGTGCACGCCTCGCGAGGCTGCAAGTTCAATTGCTCCCCCTGCTGCAGTCGCTTTCTCGGCGGCAAGGGGTTCCGTCCAAGGCCGGTGGAGAAGGTCATCGAGGAGATCGAGGCCATCCCCAACAACCGCCTGTTCATCGTCGACAACTCGCTGGCTCAGGACCGGGACTGGCTGATTGAGCTGTTCACTGCCATGAAGCCCCTGAAAAAGAAATGGGTGTCTCACCCGGTCATGTACGACGAGGAGGTGATCCGTCTGGCTGCGGAGGCCGGCTGCTGGTACGTGTACCAGGCCGTGTTCGACACGTCGGAGGTGATTCGGGACCGCATCCGCATGCTGAAAGACCACGGCATCGGGGTCGAGGGAACGATCATTCTGGGCACCGATGACCACGATGTGGATGGAATCAAGAGACTGGTGGAGTTTCTCTTGCAGGTGGACTTGGACGTGGCGGAGTTCACCATCATGACCCCGTTTCCCCATTCTCCCCTGCGGACTCAGATGGAGAAGGAGGGGCGGATTCTGCACAACAACTGGGGCGACTACACGGCGGACAAGGTGGTGTTCCAGCCGAAGTTGATGACTCCGGACGAGCTGCAGGAAATGTTCCACTATGCGTGGGACACCTTCTATGCGGACGCGGGCTACCAATTGCGCATGGGACGGCTTTTTCAGCAGGTGATCGAGCGGGAGATCGAGGACGGCACGTATCGCCGATACAATCCGCGTGTGCGCAAGCGGTTTCGCAGGAAGGAGACCTGATCCGATGGGTCGCATACTGCTTGTTTCGACGAACACCTGCGACACGCCCTACGCAGTGTATCCTCTGGGCATGTCCCAGGTGGCGGCGGCTCTTGAGGGCGCCGGGCATGCCGTGCGCCAGTTCGACTGGCTGGTTGCCGGTCGCGACGAGGCCGCGCTTCTAGCCGCCGTTGCGGAGTTCGCGCCGGACTGCATTGCGCTGTCCATTCGCAACATTGACCGTACTGATTCTCTGATCGATCGGGAAACGGGATGGGAGCTGGCGGAAGCGCGGCGGATCTGCCGCCTGCTGAAAGAGCGGACTGACATCCCTGTTCTGGCGGGTGGAGCAGCCGTTTCGATGCTTCCGGAATCCATTCGCACATACATCGGCGCGGACCATGTCTTGTGCGGAGAGGGAGAACTGAGCGCACCCGGCACCATCGCGAATCTGCTGTCCGGTTCAACTCCCTCGGATGTCGTTTTGCCTCCGCCCGGAGACCGTGTCTGCGGTGGTGCGTTCCACGGACCGCTGTATGATCCGGACCTTGTCAGGCACTATTGGGACACATCGGAAATCATGGGCGTGCAGACCAAGCGGGGATGTCCCTTCCAGTGTTCGTACTGCTCCTATCCCACGCTCGAGGGCAGTGCATGCCGCACGCGTCCCGCAGAGGATGTAGTCGAGGATATGAAACGCCTGCTCCGCGACCATGGAGTGAATAGTTTTTTCTTTGTGGACTCTGTGTTCAACGATCCCAATGGGCGTTATCTGGAGGTGGTGGAAGCGCTGCTGCGGGCGGAGCTCGGGGTGCGTTGGTCGGCGTTCTTCACTCCGAGGGGATTGGATGCCGAAGCCGTTGCTCTCTGCAAGCGGTCTGGTCTGTATGCGGTCGAGTTGGGCACGGATGCGGGTTGCGACACCACGCTGGCAGCGTTGCGGAAACCATTCTCCTGGGCGGATGTCGCACATGCGAACGAAATGCTGGTGTCCGCCCGGATTCCCTGTTGTCACTACATCGTGTTCGGGGCGCCGGAGGAGACGGAGGCGACGGTGGAGGAAGCGCTGGCGAACGTCGAGCGTTTGGAATCCTGCGTGGCTTTTGGCTTTTCGGGATTGCGCATCCTTCCGGGCACGGCACTTCGCCAGCGCGCGATCGAGGACGGTGTGGTGACGGCGCAAGACGACTTGTTCGAGTCCGTCTACTATGTGTCGTCGACCATCGACAAGGACTGGATGGATCGTCGTGTGGAGGAAGCCTGGTCCGGGAGAAACGACCGCATCTTTCCACCTGAAGACGGCACGCGCACTGTGGCGCTGCTGCACTCCCTTGGCTGGAAGGGGCTTTTATGGGATACGATGGTGAAATTCCAGTGATGGACGGCGTGGAAATGGCGGGGAAAGTGGCTCTGGACCGACGGCGTCTGCTGTTGATCCACCCGCTTGGCTACGACGCATCCAAGGCGGGCCGCGACATCTCCCGCATCGCGAACCTGATGCCTCCCCTAGGCATCGCCTCCATCGCAGCCTATCTGGAGCAGCACGGCTTTCCCACGCATTTGATCGACTGTTTTGCGCATCCGGATTCAGATCGGACGATTGATGAATGGATGGCGAGCGAGCGTCCTGCGTATGTGGGAGTGAGCTGCACCACGACGGGTTTTCCCGATGCGCGGCGGATTCTGAAACATTTGAAGCAGAAGAATCCCGGCTTGACCACCATTGTGGGTGGCCCCCACATCTCCGCCATGGGCGAACAGGTGCTGCAGGAGTGTCCGGAGATCGACATTGCCATCGTAGGGGAGGGAGAGCAGCCGTTGCGCGCGCTTTTGGAGGCGGATGGCGTCCCTGAGGGGATACTGGGAATGGTGTGGCGCCGGGAGGGGATGCCCGTCTTCGAAGGCGTGCAGAAGGATCTTGTGATCCTGGACGAACTGCCTTTCCCTGCCTACGCCAAACTGGCCGGATTCCCGCACGTCTATCAACTACCTATTTTCTCCTATCCCCGCACTCCGAGTGTGAGCTGCCTGTCCAGCCGGGGGTGTCCCTACCAGTGCAGCTATTGCGACCGTTCCGTGTTCCGCCGTTCCTTTCGCTTCAATTCCGCCGAGTACCTGTATCGTCATCTGTCCTGGCTCAGGAGCGAGTTTGGCATTCGGCATGTGATCTTCTACGACGACCAGTTCACTTTCCACCGGGAGCGCATCGTCGAATTCTGCAAGATGATCCTCGACAAGCCGCTGGGGATGACATTCAATTGCGCTGTCAGAGCCGAGCATGTGGACCGCGAATTGCTCGCTCTCATGAAACGCGCTGGTTGCTGGATGATCAGCCTGGGCATCGAGACTGGCGATCCCGATCTGCTGGCCCGGCATCGGCAAAATCCCGATCTGGAAGTTATTGCCCAGGTCATCCGCGACATCCACAGTCTGGGCATGCGCGTCAAGGGGTTGCTGATGCTCGGGCTGCCTGGCGAGACCGAGGAGACCTTCCAGCGCACTATGGACTACGTGTTCTCGCTCCCGATCGACGATGTGAATCTGACCAAGTTCACCCCGTTCCCGGGTTCGCCGTTGTACGAGAGCATCCACGAGTCCGGCACGTTCGAGGAGGATTGGGAATCCATGGACTGCATGACCACCGTGTTCGTGCCGGATGGGTTGACCAGGGAGCGGATGGAGGAGTTGTTTCTCGCGTTCTACAAGAGGCACTTCAAACAGCCCCGCATCCTTTGGAGCTATGTGACCATGCTTTGGAAGTCTCCGGACAGTTGGCGGCGCTTTCTGCTGAATCTGGGAAGTTTTCTGCGGTTCGCGTTCAAGCCCAAGCGCATTGGGGACGGGGGGGGAGGCGCCTAAGGGCGGATCATGGACGAAACCCCGCGCATTCTAGCTGTGATTCCGGTGTACAACCATCCCGACCGGCTGCGGGAAGTGGTCGAGCGGACGCTGGCCGTCCATGCGGACGTGCTGGTGGTGGACGATGGCAGTTCCCCCCCTGTGTCGGGTGCCCTCGAGGCGTTGCCAATCGTCATTCTGCGGCACGATGTCAACCAGGGAAAGGGCAAAGCGGTTCGCACCGCCGCCGTCTATGCGGCCGAGCACGGTTTCAGCCATATCGCCACGCTGGATGCCGATGGCCAGCACGATCCGGAGGATCTGCCAGCGCTGATTGCGGCCATCGAGCGGTGCCCCGATGCGGTCGTGCTTGGGGTGCGTGATTTTTCTTCGGAGGAGGTCCCCGGTTCGTCTCGTTTTGGGCGTTCTTTTGGCAATTTCTGGGTGTGGGTGCAGACGCGGGAGCATGTGCGTGATATTCAGAGCGGGTTCCGCGCGTATCCGGTGCGGTTGCTGACCGAATTGGGATATTTCTGCAGCCGGTACGCTTTCGAGGTGGAGACCGTGGTGCGCGCATTGTGGGCGGGACTGCCCGTGGAGCATGTCGATGTGCAGGTGCATTATCCGGATCCAGAGCTGCGGACTTCGCACTTCAGCAAATGGCGGGACAACCTGGCCATCTCCGTGTTGAACACGCATCTGACGCTGCGCAGCGTGGTGCCGTGGCCGCACCGGCAGCTTGCGGGCTCCGCGGCGGATGCGGTGAGCGTGTGGCATCCCGTTCGCTCGGTCAAACGGCTTGTCCGCGAGCACGCAAGCCCGCGGGAGCTGGCGCTGGCCGTCGCTGTGGGTATTTTTCTTGGTGCGGCGCCGTTGATCGCCTGCCACACCGTGGCAATTCTGGTTGTGGCGGCGTGGTTTCGGTTGAACCGTGTGGTGGCGGTCGCGGCGAGTCAACTGTGCATGCCTCCGCTGATGCCGATGCTGTGCATCGAGGCGGGCTACTTTCTGCGCAAGGGTCGGTTCCTGACGTTGCAGAGCGTGGATGGTCTGCGGGATTGCAGCTTTGTGGATTTTGGCTGGATGGGCGTGGATCGCCTGCTGGACTGGTTCCTCGGATCGCTGGTGGTGGGCACGGCCGCCGCCGCACTTCTGGGAGGAGCCGCCTACGTGTTGGCAAGGGCGTTGGAGAAGCGTGGTGGAACAACAGACTGAGGAACGCGGCGCCGCCAATGCACGCTGGAGCTCGCGGAGCTTCGGGCAACGCTGGCAGCATGGCTTTTTCTACGTGATGATCCGGATTCTTGGCCGGCGGTGCGCGTACGTGATCATGTTTGTCGTGGTCGGCTGGTATGTGTTGTTCAGCCGTCGGGTGCGCGCATCTTGCCGCCCCTATCTGTCACGCAGATTCCCCGGGCGAACGGGGGCATTGCAGCGACTGCTGGATTCGTACAGGCGGGTCTGCTGGCTTGGCCGGACCCTGGTCGATCGAGCCGCCTTCGGCATCCTGGGTCCCCATTGCCTGCAGATCACCTTCCCCGAAGGGCAGCAACTTGTAGAGCTGATCGACGAAGGGGCGGGTGTGGTTCTGGTCAACAGCCATGTGGGATGCTGGCAGGTCGCCATGGCCGCATTTCTGAACATCGATGTTCCCGTCAGCATTGTCATGCACAGAGCGCCGGGAGACCTCGACCAGCACTATTTCGAGCACCAGAGTGCAGACTCCCCCGTCCAGATCATCGATCCCGCCGGTCCCATGGGCGGCATCATGGAGATGATCGAGGCGTTGCGCTCCAAACATCTTCTCGGACTGATGGGAGACCGGATCTTCGGAGACGACGAGAACACGGTGGAAGTCGATTTCCTCGGCGCGCGTGTGCATTTTCCCGTGGCGCCGTACCGTCTTGCCTCGATGCAGGGGAGTCCCGTGGCCGTGGTGTTCAGCCACAAAAGCTCGTTCTCCGAGTATGGTCTGCGTCTGGCGCGGGTGATTCGTGTCCCGGCGGGACTTGGGCGCGACAATGAGGCGTATCGTCCCTACATCGAGGAGTTCGCGCGCGCTCTCGAAGAATACTGCCAGAGCCACCCCTTCCAGTTCTTCAACTTCCACGATATGTGGGAGTTGGGCGAATCCGCGTGAACGGGTGTCAGCCGTCTGCATTTTGACGGGATGGAGCCGTTGAGCAGAGTGTTGCCAGAGCACTCCAAGGCCGAGGTCTTTGGAGGGCGAGACTCCCGGCGAGCCATGTCTTGCGAATTGCGCAATCCCGTCCCATGGAGGGCGAGACTCCCGGCGAGCCATGCCCTGCGAACGTAAGCGTCAAGTACA
>JAGLDW010000517.1 GCA_023145395.1 Lentisphaeria bacterium
ACTGCAGGTTGAACCCGCCGCATGGGCCGTCCAGGTCGAGCATCTCTCCCGCGAAGAAGAGCTTCGGTACGAGGCGGCTCTCGAGTGTTTTGGGATCGACGGACTTGATGGCGACGCCTCCGCGCGTGACCATGGCTTTCGCAAATCCTTCGGAGGAGACGAACTCGATGGGAGTGCTCCCCGCTAGCCTAGCTAGGCGGGCACCGCCCGAGTTGCCAAGCTGGCTGACTGGTCGGGACGGTGGTAGGTCGGCAAGCTCGGCGAAGACCTCTGCCAGGGGAGGGGGCACACCTTGGATCTCCAGCCACTCGCCCAGCGGAGTGTTCTCGCCCCTGTTCGAGGCGGTTGTGAGCTGATGTGTCCACCATTCCTCGCTCCGGCCGGTGAGTCGCAGTGTAGCGTAGACGGCGCCGTGTTCCAGCATGGGGGTGATCTCCCGCGCCACATCGAGCACCAGCGGCCCCGCCAGCCCTGTTTCGGTGAAGATGAGATCTCCGTCGGCGCGGAGTCCGCGTCGTCCCTTCGCCTTGACCTCCAGGAGTGCGTTCGGGATGGTGTGGGCGCGGCAACGGGCGGGCCAGTCCTCCCGCGTGACCAGCGGCACCATGGCGGGGGCGAGGGGAGTGATGGCGTGTCCCAGGGATTCCGCGAGTTCGTAGCCGGTCAAACCTCCGCCCAGGTTGGGGTGTCCGGCGCCGCCGCAGGCGAGCACGACCCGCGCTGCTCTGAACTCCCGTTGCGGAGTTCGCAAAACGAAACCTTCGTTCTCGGTCCGGGTGATCCCGACCACAGGTGTGTCGCAGAGAGGCGTGGCACCGAGGCTAGACAGGTAGTTCAGGAGGGCGTCTCTGACATCCCGGGCACTGTGCGAGACCGGGAAGACGCGAAAGCCGTCCGGTGCGTGCGTGGGCACGCCAAGGTCGGTGAAAAAAGCGCGCAATTGGGTGGAATCTAGGCGGCGGAGCGCGGGAAGCATGAAACGTGCGTGGCGTCCACAGCGTTCAACGAACTGCTCGGAGGTGAGGGTGTTGGTGAGGTTGCATCGCCCGCCCCCGCTCGCGAGCAGTTTCATGCCTGGTTCGCGCATGCGTTCGAGCAGGGTGACGGTCTGTCCCGTCCTGCTGGCCGTGATGGCCACCATCAGGCCGGCGGGCCCCGCCCCCACAACCGCCATATCCACATTCTGCTTGTTCGTCAAAGACGGTGCCTTTCCCATGTATTCGTGGATCACATGCGCAAACTACTGCCTCGGCACCATGGCGGCAACGTATGGTGTGACTCTCGATCTCGAAGCTCGCGGGTTGAGGCCCCCAATGGCCTTGCGCCGTTGGAGCCAACGATTGGTATTCGCCGGGAGTCTCGCCCTCCACGACTTGGGCTGTTCGCAGGGCATGGCTCGCGGGAGCCTCGCTCTCCCTTCGTGTGCTTCGTGTCTTCGTGGTGATTTCTAGTCCTTGCTGGGGCGGCTCGCGAGCGCAGGCGCTGAGGCGGTTCTGCGCTATGGTTTGACAAATGTGTCTGCAACGAGCGAACGTTCGGCAAGGAGCCTTCGGCATGACGATGAAATTTGGTTTGATTGGCCTTGGGTATCATGGGATGAACGCGGTGTCGCCCGTCTTCTATCTCGAGGACTGTCCCGTGGATCTTGTCGCGGTGTGCGATGTGCGTCAGGAGACGCTGGATGCGTACACGCGTCCCATCGCGGCGAAATACACGGACTACCGGGCGATGCTGGCGGATGCGGACCTGGATGCGGTGTACGTGGCCGCCGGCATGGATCTGCACTATGGAATCGTTCAGGATTGCCTGGAGGCCGGCAAGCATGTGGTGGTCGAAAAACC
>JAGLDW010000518.1 GCA_023145395.1 Lentisphaeria bacterium
TGTCTGGGCAGTGTCGAAGCACTTCACTTTGCGAATCAGTGGGATTGCCACAAGACGTTCACCGAGTCTGCGGGGCGGCGCGCGCGGCTGGTGGGGCTGGCCGGGGCGCTGGACTGCGGGATTCACAAGCTGGATCAGGCACGGTTTCTGGTGGGCGGGGAGTGGTCGCGCATCGAGTCCATGGGCGCGTGGCTCGGGGAGGATTTCACCCCGCCGCCGCATGTGGGCATCTTGGGGCAGCTCGACAATGGGGTGATGGTGACGCTGAACGCCAGTCTGAGCTGGGCCGCCAACATCAAACCCCGCCCCATGATCAACACGCTGGAGATTGCCGGCACACAGGGGGTTGTTCTCTGCCGTTCGAGCCGGGACTTCCAGCAGATGACTCTTGAGTTGTTCAGCGACACTCTCTGCGAGGAGATCGACATCGATTGCACTGGGCACACCAGCGATATCCTACTGCTCCTGAAGGACTTTGTCCGTGTGGTGGCCGGGGAGGAGGACGACTCCATCCGTCTAGCCTCGGGCGAGGACGGGTATCAGGCGCAGTACGCCACCGAGATGACCAACACGAAGGCCGCCGCCGCGCGCGTGCCGATGCAGAACTGACTGACGGGAGAGCAAGACATGGATCCGCAGACACACCCTCCGTTCGCCACCATGCGCCCCATTCGCGAGCCAAAGCGAATCACCGTGCGCGTGGGCGCTGCCGATGCGGACTTCGCAGGCATGGACGACAAGGCGATCCAGGCGGCGTTGGACTACGTGCGCCGACTCGGCGGCGGGACTGTTCAGCTGGCGCCAGGCGTGTACAGCATGCGCAATGCGTTGTTTCCGCACGCGGGTGTGACGCTTCGGGGTAGCGGCAGCGACACCATTCTGCGCAAGACATCGGGCGCGACCACCACGCTTGTCCGGGAGGCGGACTGGTTCGAGTACTGCGTGCAGGTGGAGGAACCCGGGCCCTTTTGTGTGGGCGGTGGCCTTGCGCTCACGAGCGGGAAGGCGGAGTGGCCCCAGACGAAGTTGTTCACTATCACGGTGATTGATGGAAATGTTCTGTACCTCGACCAACGGACGGAAAAGAACTTCTACATGTGCGAGGACGCGGTCGCGCAGAGCGCACACAGCCTGATCCATGGTCTGGAGGTGCACGATTTCGCGGTGGAGGATCTTGTGCTGGATGGCAACGCGGCGGAGAATCCGAAGATGAATGGGAACTACTGCGCCTGCGTCTTCATGCAGTACTGCGACCGCTGGTCGTTCCGCAATGTCACGGCCCGCGATTTCCACGGCGACGGATTCAGCTTCCAGGTCTGTGACGACATTCATTTCGAGAACTGTCAGGCGTTGGACAATGCGACCCTCGGCTTCCATCCGGGCAGCGGCTCGCAGCGGCCTCTGTTCCGCGATTGCACGGCTCGGGGCAACGATCAGGGGCTGTTCTGGTGCTGGGGAGTCTGCGACGGACTGGCTGAGAACTGCACGCTGAGCGGAAACCGGAAGTACGGCAGCAGCATTGGACACCGGGATACGGACAATGTGATGCGGGCATGCGTGTTCGAGGCGAACGGGGATGTCGGTGTGATTTTTCGGCAGGAGGTGAACGAGGGGCGCACCCCCGACCGAAATACACTGGATGACTGCCTGTTCCGTGACAACGAGAACTTTGGCGTGGACATCCAGTGGGCTACGCGGGACGCGGTCATTCGTGGCTGCAAGTTCGAGAGCAGTGATGGCCGGAAGCAGAGCACCGCCATTCGCATTGCCGCCGAGGCGCAAGGGGTCAAGCTGGCGGACAACCAATTCGTCAACTGCAAAGTCGAGCATGTGGAGACCGAAGCGCAGTAAAAGGGCGTCTGTTTCGTTTCCGCATCGCCATTCCGAGGGTAACGCCTCAGTTACGTGGGGACACGGCGGTTGAGGGCAACCGCCCTCCAAGTGCTTCAGGATGCCACTGGTGTTCGCCATCCTCGGTTATACCCCACGAGACTGAGGCGTTACCTCCGAGGGACAGAACGGCTTTTCTGCGACAACAAACCCCTGTGCGCCGCGGGATGGGCCCCGACGAGCCGTGCCCTGCGAACTGCGCAAACCACCGTCCCAAGGGCGAGACTCCCGGCGAGCCATGCCCTGCGAACTTCGCAATCCCGTCCCATGGAGAGCCATGCCCTGCGAACTGCGCAAAGCCCGTCCAGAATGTGGAAGACGACCTCCCACATTCCGGGCCGTGCTTTGCGCCTCGCGGGTTCGCCGTCCGGCAATTCGCCGTCGGCACACTGCGAAGAGACCTGATCTGTGCTATCTTGCCAACATGAGCCCAACGGTTTTCAGAGAAAAGGGATACCGATTCTATTTCTTCTCATTGGAGGAGGATCGGATGCACGTTCACGTTGCTTGCTCTGACGGGGATGCAAAGTTTTGGCTTGAACCTGAGGTGGAGTTGGCAATGCAGCACGACCTTCCGATGCATCGCATAAGAGAGATGCGCAAGATCGTCGAGGAGCATCGAGATGAACTCACAAACGCTTGGCGCAAGCACCTCGGTAGTTGAGGTAACGCACATCGACTCTCGGGGGCTGTGGCTTTACGTCGATGGGCGAGAGCATTATATGCCCTACGACCTGTTCCCGTGGTTCGCCGATGCGACTGTTCGGCAGATCTCGCGTGTCAATCGGCATCAACCTCATCATTTTCACTGGCCCGAGCTGGATGTTGACCTCACTCTTGACATGATCGACCATCCTGAGAAATATCCCCGCACGTACAGCTAGTCGGTGGAGATCATGTCATCGACCCACTCGCGGAGGGTGCCAGTTCCGTTTTCATCGTGGCAATGTCATCCACCGGTAGAGCCAGCACGGCCAGTTCGGCAGCCGCTTTCACCGCATCGTCGCCACTCTCGTGCATCTGGACGACTTGGCCCGTGCGGGCTGATTCAAAGGCGGCATCGAGGACGCGCATGGTTCTGCGCACGGTGTCGAGGGGCACGGCTGCAGCCGCGCCATCCGCGATCTCCGCGGCAACGGCTTCGTAGTAGGAACGCCAGCGTCCGGGGATAGTCGGTATGGTCTCGGTTTCGGGGGAGTCCGCGGCTTTGAGCTGACCATAGAGTTCGGGAAGCTCCACTGCCGCATCGATATCGCCCACTTTCATGACGACTTCCTGCGGATCGACTCCGTACTTCACGAAGGTGCCGTCCAGACCCGCGAGGTAGAAGCGGGGTTTGTCGATATGGGAGATTCCCCCCGTTTGCACGATCCCGGTTGCGTTGTCCTCGAAGTTCACGATGATCACCGCGTCGGACTCGACGTTGTGGTCGGCTGATTCGTACTGGAGCTTGGCGTAGACGCTGGTGATGGCCTGGGGGAAGAGCAGGCAGAGCTGGTCGATCATGTGGCTACCGAGGTCGTAGACCCTTCCTCCAGCCGTTTCGGCCACTCCACGCCAACCGGCAGGCATGCGGCAGAATGCCCAGTTCATCTCGATCCGGGTCACGCGTCCGATGCGGCCCTCCTGCATGATCCTGCGAACCGTGAAGTAGTCTCCGTCCCAGCGGCGGTTGTGGAAGACGCTGAGGACACGACCTGTTTCCTGCGAAACCGCCACCATTTGGTCAAACTCCGCAGTGGTGCAGGCGGCGGGCTTGTCCGTGACCACGTGTTTGCCTGCCCGCATAGCTTGTATGGCGCCTTCGGCATGGAGGTGACTAGGGGTCGCGAGCACGACCAAGTCCACGTTGGGATCGGCCAGCACTTCGTCGAAGGATCCGTAGACTTTGCAGTCACGCTCTTCGCGAATCCGCGCCCGCGTTTCGGGGTTGCGTGCGCATGCGCCATACAGTTCCAGCCCCGGTGTGAGTCCGACTAGGTAGCTGTGAAAGGAACGGCCGGCGTTTCCGTAGCCGATCACGACGACTCTTGGGAGATGGTCCATCTTGTTCCTCATATTTTGGATTTCAGAGTGTTGATTTCAGATTGTTTCAAGAAGCTGGTCGATAG
>JAGLDW010000519.1 GCA_023145395.1 Lentisphaeria bacterium
TCTATTACAGCAATACAGGCGTTTCATAATGGCATCGTGATGCGTTGACTCATAAAACCCAAAATCCTAAAACAATAGGTTGTGCTGGCCGAGTCGGCAAGGCGAGGGCAAATATCTGGCAACCCCTCAGTCTCGGTTGATTCGGTGGTTTGCGGGGTGATTGTTGAGAGTCGAACGGATTGTGCGAGCACAAGACAAGAAAAGGCGCGTAAAGACATGGGTGACACAGTGGCAGACCCGGACATTCCAAAGCTTCTGCAACCCGCCGCTGGCGTGTGCGTGCGTCAGGAGATCGACAACATCGCCTGGCTGGAATTGGATGGGGAGATTTTGGTCGTCGATGCGCTGGAGCAGCCATCCTGCGAGCGGGAAGTGCTCGAGGCGATCGCGGAAACGACCGGAGACAAGCGCGTGCGGTGGGTGGTGAACACGCATACGCATTACGATCACATCGCGCTGAACAGTGTCTTCCAGGAACGGTTTGGAGCGGAGATTGTGAACTTGGAGACGGTGGATATTCCCGCAGAGGGTCTGTGGCTGGGGGATGGGGAGCATCGCGTCCAGGTTGTGCCGATGACTGGCTGTCACACGGCGACCGATTGCGTTGTGCACGCCCCCTGGGCGAATACTCTACTTGTGGGGGACATTTTTGGCTGGGGACTGGTGCCTTGGGATCTTCCCCTGGACACGGAGAAGCTGGAGCACATTTTTGCAACCTATGCACGGTTGATTGACTACGGAGCGGAAACGGTGGTGCCGGGACACGGTCCGCTCTGTTCGACAAAGGAGCTTGAGCGGTGGGTCTCCTACGTGAAGGAACTCGTCGTTGCGGCTGTGTTGATCCGAGACGAAGGCGTGCCGCGTGCGGAGGCTCGGGACCGGTTCGTGCCCCCCCCCGACATGGCTGACTGGTGGCGGTTTGTGCAGTGGAAGCACGAGGACACGGTCATGAAGATCACCCAAAGCGTATACCGGGGGAAACTGTAGATTGGGAATGCCCGCCCCCACCGGCCTTGCGCCGGGATGTTTTTTGGGGGGGAATAGGGGCGAACGAGGATCGGTTCAGAAACCAATCATTCGCTCCACAGGGATAAACCCAGTGGTGGCGGGGACATCCTACTCCACAGGGATAAACCCAGTGGGGGCGAGACATCTCAACAACACACTAGAATCTTGAATGCGAATCTCAGGAGCGCCATTGACATGTTCGAGTTTGAGACGGAACTGCAGACGGTTCGAACTGGCTATGACCGGGAGACGTGCTGGGTGCAGACGCGCGCGGGATTGCTCCCACCGAACGACGTGGTGATCACCACGCAGAAACTGCGCCTGACCGGCAGTGACATTTTCTATGCGATTCACTCCATGCATTCGGAGGATAGCGGGCGCACTTGGACAGAGCCCGTCGAGCAGGAGTCCTTTGCCCCGCGTCCGTGCGAGGATGGTTCCTATTTCTACGTATCCGATTTCTGGCCAAAATGGCACGAGGCGACGGGGACATTGCTGGGGACGGGACACACGCCGCTGTATCGGGATGACGAGTTGATGCATGGCGCGTTTCGGCGGCAACCTGCCTATGCGGTCTACGATGCCCAGGCGCGGAGTTGGCGCTCGTGGCAGCCTGTGGACCTGCCGGAGGATGTGTTTTTCAGCAGTGGATCCGGCTGCGTGCAGCGGGTGGATTTGCCGGATGGTGACATTCTCCTGCCCGTCTACCATCGAAGCGAAGCTGCGTCGGACGATCCCTGGCACGCGTGCTGCAATGTGGTGGTGCTGCGTTGCTCCTTCGACGGAGTCGCATTGCGTTGCACGGACTGGGGAAACTCGCTGACCGTGGCTGAGCCTCGTGGGCTGTGCGAACCCTCTCTCGCCATGTTCGGGGGGCGTTTCTATCTCACTTTGCGCAACGATGTGCGCGGCTACGTGGCGGCCAGTGACGATGGATTGCATTTTTCCGAGCCCGTTCCCTGGCGTTTCGACGATGGGGAGGAACTGGGCAACTACAACACCCAGCAGCACTGGCTGACCTTTCCGGACGCACTGTGTCTTGTCTACACCCGCCGCGGCGCGGAGAACGATCATGTGTTTCGCCACCGGGCGCCGCTGTTCATGGCCGAAGTCGATCCGGAGCGCATGTGCGTGATTCGGGAGACGGAGCAAGTGGTGCTGCCCGAGCGTGGAGCGCGTCTAGGCAACTTCGGAACGGTCGATGTCTCGGACGACGAGGGCTGGGTCGTTGTCTCGGAGTGGATGCAGACAAACCCGCCGAATCCACACGATTGCACCGTGTGCGAAAAATATGGTAGCGACAATGCCATCTTCATCGCCCGCGTGCGGCGCTGTGGCGCCAACCCGTCGAAAAAGGAAGTCTGACACTTCATGTCGTTTTCACTTCCAATTCCGGGCTGGGCCTATGCATTGCTCGCCGTGGGCTGTCTTGGTGGGGCGGTCGCGCTGACGCTGCGGAGTTCGCAGTTCTCCAGTCGAAAGACGCGCCTAGTGGCGCTGGGCCTGCGTATTGCCGTGTTGCTGTCTCTGCTGTTCATTTTGGCGGATCCGACGCGTCGGAAGAGCGCGGAGAGCGAGGGCATTTCGCGCGTGCCCGTTCTGCTGGACGTGTCGGAGAGCATGGCGTTGGGTAAGCCGAAGAGGCGTTTGGAGGCGGCGCAAGCCGTGATCGATGCGCTTCCGGCGGAGCATGTCCGCGTCTACGCGTTCGATGATGTCGTGCGGTCACTGTCCAAGGAGGAAGTCTCGCAGTTGGGGCATCCAGTTGGGGTGGAGACGCGGCTCGGCGCGGCGGTGGGGCGCGGTTTGGAGGCGGCGCGGGCACTTCGCAGTCGGCGAATGCTGGTGCTCAGCGACGGTCGGGCGCATGATCCACAGGCGCTTGCCGAGTCGGCGCTGGCGGCCTGCCGGCAGGAAATCAAGATTGATGTCTTTCCTCTGGGTGGGAAGGAGGTAGTCCCGAATGCGGCCATCCGCAATTGCCAGGTGGAACGCCATGCTCCGGCGGAGAGTCATGTCCCCGTCCGAGCCCGGCTGAGTCTGGTCGGGATGTCGGGGCGGACGATGACGATGAGAATCCGCGACGCCGAGGGGCAGATCCTGTCCGAGTCATCCTTTGTGGCTGCGGACGGCGTGGTGGAGAAGGACACGGGGGTGACTGTTGGACGGGAGGACGGGGACTACACGCTGGAGCTGGACGCGGGCGAGGAGCGCTTTCTCGGTGACAACCGCTTCGCATTTCGGATTCGCGTGGCCGACCCGAAGATCCGCGTCCTGTACATGGAGGGGTCGAACCACAAGGACAAGGTTTGGACGGATGTTTGGGAGTACGATTTCATCGGTGGCGCGCTGCGTGAGACCGCAAACATCGAAGTGGACATTTTCACCGTGGACAAACAGGAGGAGGAGGGAGGAAAACTGTTCAAGATCGCCGATCAGGCGCAGGGGTATCCGACGACTCGCGAGGACCTGTACAAGTACGATGTGATCATCTGCAGCGATGTGAACCGCTTCATTTTCACGCAGGAGCAGTTGGAGTGGACTTCGGAGCTGGTGGCGGAGCAGGGCGGCGGGTTTTGCATGATCGGGGGCTACACGGCCTTTGGCGCGGGCGGCTGGGACAGGACGGCTTGGGAGCGCATGATCCCGCTGGACATGCAGACCAAGGACGAAGGATATGTTTGGGAGACGTTTCAACCTGTCATCCCCGAGAGCGCGCGCGCGCATCCGCTCTGGTTCTTGTCGGACGACCCGGCGGAGCAGAAACGCATTCTCGACAAGCACCCCGAGCTCATGGGCACAAACCTGGTGAACTGCGCCAAACCGGCCGCCACGGTTCTGGCCACGTACGAGAAGCGGAGCATGCCGGTCATCGCCGTTCAGCCAT
>JAGLDW010000052.1 GCA_023145395.1 Lentisphaeria bacterium
GAAATCGGCACGCTCGAGAGGCACCGCAACGTGTACTTCGCCGATGCGGAGGGACGCATGATCGTCGAAGGTCCCGATGCTGAATGGGTCAGCATGGACAACGTCTTCTCCAAACTCCAGGGCACGGACTACATCCTCATTCCGCATGCCCCAAAGTTCCACGGCATCAACTGGCACCGCCCGCATGATCCGGACCGGCAGCGTTTGGTGGAGATCTGCTCCAACTGGGGCATCAGCGAGGAAGGCGGACCGCAGTCGGTGCGGCACGCGCTTGACCTCGGCTACAAGTTCGGGTTCACAGGCGGCACCGACAATCATGTGGCCGAAGCCGGCAACCCCGATCAAGGGGGGATCACGGGCGTCTTCGCTACAAGCTTGACCCGAGAGGGCATTTTCGAGGCGCTCCATGCCCGGCGGACCTTCGCCACCAACGGGCCGCGCATGATCCTGCATTTCTTCGTGGACAATACGTTCATGGGGAGTGAATTGACATGCACCACCGCCCTCCCCCGTCAAGTGCGTGGGCGCGCCGTGACCGATGAACCCATCGACACGATGGAGATCATTCGCAACGGAGCCGTGGTCTATTCCGTGGACGGCGATGGGTCGAGAGATGTCTCCATCAAGTGGGAAGACGCCGAGCCGCTCGCCGACGTCACCCCCGACCGGGAAATCGACGGGGGAAGCTTCGCCTACTATTATATGCGGGTGCGAACGATCCATGGCAACTATGGCTGGGCCAGTCCGATCTGGGTGGAATCAGAGCCAGCGCGGAAATAGTTTGTGCCTTGCGGCCAGGTGCTGCTTCATGAAGGAGGCGTAGGATGAGCAGAAGAACAATGCGGTCGGCAGTGGCGCTCGGGGTGGTGCTCGCATTTGGGATGGCTACTGCGGCGAAAACTGCCGAGGGCAGCTACTGGGAATGGGGTTGGGGCACCTATGGCTCCAAATCCGCATTGGACGTGGCGCGGTACGACTGGTCTCTGATCAATTTCGGCAATGTGTCGGCCGACGAACGGACGGTGCTGCGCTGCAATGAGATCCTCAAGATCAACCCGCAGCACAAGTTCGTGGTCCGAATCTGGCCGATCATGGGCAAAGGGGACTGCAAGGAGAACCGGCATCAGGCCACGCTGTTCCACTACCTCTACAAGGAAGGCGTGCGCGAGAAAGTGCTCGCAGAAACGCGCCGTCAGCTCCGCCTGGTCATAGACGGTGTTCGCCTGCCGCAGAGTGTCGTCGGATCCACCTTTCTCGAGGAACTGCCCAGCCATTTCACCTCAAGCCCCTTCAAGAGCAAGTGGCGCCCCGGCGATTCGCTCCCGTGGGCCATCAAACGTTTTGAACAGGAGATTGCCGCCGAACTCGGCGAGCCCTTTGACATGGCAAAGCCTGAGCATCGCCTGTGGTGGGGGAGCAAGTACGCCCAGGTTCTGGGCGAAATCCATCGGGCCATGAAGGAGGCCGGAGAAGGCAGGCTGGTCATCTACTGGCAGGCAACCGCATTCCACACCCTTGATCATGACCCCGAAGGCGCCGCACTCTGCAAGCCGCGCATCGTCCCGATTCACTATCGGGACATCGTCAAGCCGGGTGTGTGCGACGGCATCTTCGGCTACCCAAATAATGACAAGGTGTGGAACCGCCAGACCCGCGCCATTGTCGAGAAGATCCACTGCCGTTTCTTCAGCCAGCTTTCCACCCCGCCCTTCATGCGGATCGCCCGGTTTGAACAGACTGTGGAACTGACGCGCTGGCACGATCCCGGCAACTTGGGAACTTTCTTGTACATGCAGGGCGGTCGCTCAAGCAAGGCCTGGAACGAGCTTCCCCACGTCACGGAAGGCCGCTACTGGACGATTGCCGACCATGCCCGGAAATTTGCCTGGGACCACAAAGTGGGCCTGGATATCGTCGATCGCTTTCTGGCGCCACAGACGGCGCTCGACTACCAGGCGGAGAACAAGCGGAAGGGCGACTTCATTCACGTTTGGGGACAGGTGAGGAATCCGCGCGACCCGTCGTGGTACGGAGGCGAGACGGACCGGGCTGTGCTGAGGAGCGTCAAGCTCACGCTCACGGTGCCGGACGGTTTCGTCATCCCCCTCGAAAACAGCGCTCCGCCAACTGTCGAACTGGGCAACATCCCCGCCAAGCGCTGCCTGGCGGCTGACTGGTGGGTACGCGTCAGCGGCGACGGAACCATCCCAGCAGGCCAAGCCTTTCGTCTCACCGCCGTAGCTGGCGACAGTGCCAGGAGCGCAGTATCATGCCGCGAACTGAAGAGTGAAATCCCTTCTCTCCGACCACATGAGATCAGCCGCTCGGGGGACACGTGGGTTGAGCCTGGCTACAGACTGTCCCCCTTTCAGCCAACCGTCGAACTCACGGCCCGAAAAGGTGAAATCGTCTTTCCCTCCCTGGAATCGGGCAGCCGGACCGTGCTGTACCGCCATACGCTTACCCCTGGGACCCGACTCGTCATTGGGCCGGGCTACAAGGCAGTCCTGTTCTCGAAGCCGCTTGTCGATCACCACAACCCCGGCTTTGCCAAGCAGCGCAACGCAACAGGCATGGGTGTCTTCTCGAAAGGATATCCGGTGCATCGCTCACCTCGAGTCCGGGTGCGGCCGGGCGCGGAATACCGGTTCCGGGTCACGGGAGAAATGGTTGATGGGGCAATCTTCCACGCCCTCGTCATGTTTACTGGCAAACAAGGGGGGAAGCCCGCCCGCAAAGAGAAGAGCTGTTTCTACAATGCCCTGCGGAACAACCTGAAAACTGTGGAAACAACGGTGGTTTCTCCGGATTTTTCGGCCGGGAATATGTGGGTGCAACTGTTCTTCTACTGTCACAACAAGCAAGGTGCTCTGCATCTGAAAGCATTCGATTTCACAGCGGCCGACATCCCCGACAGCGGCCTGGATGTGACCTCTCGCCTAGAGGGAGTCCTCCCGAAGCTCGAGCGCCCCTTCACCACTTGGACCTACAAGGATCGTTCCGACCCTCTACCGCACGGAGGCGCGAAACTGGACATTCGTTTCTTCAATCCGGCGGAGGCGGAAACGGAGGCGATCAAGGAGAGAGAAGGCGCTGACGATTTCTGAGTTTGGACGTTTCCCGCAGCCTCCGCACGGGAAAACATGATCATTTCGACGCAGTGATCAGCACAAATGACGATTCGGTCGAGAACTCGCTTCGGAAGGGATAGCATGAAGATTGTGTATGATCGTTGGCAGGGGGATCGCTGTCCGTACGGATGGGCCGTCGAGAGGCACACCGAATACACCCACCTGCATGGCGAGGTGCGTGCGGACGGATACGCTCTGATCCCGCAAGGCAACCTGCATCTGCCTTTGACTCCCGAACTTGAGGAGTTCGAGTTGGCGGTCAGTTTCCAAGTCGATCCGGCGCTGACCGGAGGGGACTTCGATCTGTCGCTCGTTTTCCGCTACGACCGGCGGCGCCGCCGCGGCTCTGCCGTCCGCCTTGATCAACGCGGTGACACGTTGCGCCTCGCATTCGGCACGCAGCACGGCAACCAGTTCGAGTGCACCGAGGAGCAGGCATTTCCCGCCATCGCCCTCTGCGCGGAGCCGATGCACGCCGCGCTGGAAGTGACCGGCTCGACTGCAACAGTCCGTTTCGGCGGCCATACGGTCCAGTTCGACGGTGTCTCCACCGGCACTGGCAGTGTGGCGCTCTGTCGCGGCTGTTTCTTCGGCGAGTTGCTGATCCGTCGGCTCGAAATCAAATCAGACGATGACATTCCGCGCGAAAGCGTCCTCGCCCAGACCACGGTCGAGTTTCCCCCCGAGGTCGGCGGCATGGACGTGTCGTTTCGCTACACCGTCAAAGTGAGCCGACAGGGCAGCATGTACGAGATCGAGGTCGAGCTTTCAGGCGGGGCGCCGGAGAAGGTGTATGAACACCCCGGCAACTACCATTGCCGCGTCATCGACTGGCTGACACGTCCCTACATCCAGTTTGTCGGACTCGATGCCGAAACCACGAAGCTGTACCTGTCCGATGACACTCTGGCACTGTGTGCCAAGCCCATCCCGAACGCCTTCTTCTACGGCCAGTTCTACGACGAGCCCGAATGGCCGCTGAAGAGGCGGTTCCGAGTCGAGAGCTTCCCCGCCGAACCCCTGCTGGTGCTTGGCTATGAGCACTATTGCTGCGAGGTCGCCCAGCAGCGCCAAAGGGGACCCACTGAGGTGTTTTTTGACCCTGTCTCAAAGGAGATCCGACACTGGGGGAGTGCCTTGGCAAAGCATGACGCCGAAATCCGGTTCGAATCACCGGCGAACACACGGTTGCTCGAACAGTTGCCCACATCCGACCCGCGGCACGCGCAAGCGGTTGAGCACATCCGCAACAACCACTTTTTCTCGGAGAGCGATGACTGCGAGTTCGCGCTGGCCATCGATTGCGGATCCGGGCTTGATCCGGACGAACTGCGCGTGCGCGCCCGGCTCGAAAACGCCTTCTTCGAGCCATTTGAGGACTATCGCCAGTGCCCGGTAACGGCAGCCGTGTGTGTGGTCCCGAAGCGTCGGCAGGCATGCGCCGAGGTATCCCTTGGCAACAAGCTGGGAGCAGGTGTGTACCACCTGCGGGCGCAGCTGCAGTGGGGTGGACGAACCGTCGAGCGCTACTGCGCGTTCGAGGTCATGCCGGCATCGCCTGGTGCGCCCATCGCTCCCCGGGCGTCGGGCCTGCCGGTGATGTTCAACATGCCCAACGAAATCACGTGCCTGGAAACCGACTGCTTCGATCCCTGGCACGGCATCAGTGACGACGTTGCTCACTACACCTCGATCTGCTGCTTCTATCCCGACTTTGCCCGGACCCACCGCATTTGGGACGTGGTGCGCCTGTACGGACGCGAGTGGTTTGCCTGGATCACGTCACGGACCACAGACCGACCTAGTCTTGACCAGCATATGGACCTTGTCGGCGAGTGCGACTTCCTGTGCCTGCGCGACGATCCCTACACCGACGAAATCGCGCGCTGGTTGGCCCGGCTGAGCTGCTACACCGGCACCGTCCTCAAAATACTACGGCAGTTCGTGGCTGAAACCGGTAGGGATATCGCTGTCCCGCAGGGCCCGCGGCTGGATAGAGAAACCTTTGCCAGACTGCTCGACGAGTGTTGGCACGAATGGCTGGCCTACTACGGCAGATTCTATCTGCAGCGCCTGCTCAAGCCGATCCAGGACCGGCTGCGAGAACGCAATCCTGAGCTGAAGTTCGCAGGCTATGGCCCCTACCAGGCCTACGCGGCCCACTACAAAGGCACGCATCATCTGAA
>JAGLDW010000520.1 GCA_023145395.1 Lentisphaeria bacterium
CCTCCCATCAGCGCAGATCAGCGGGGATTAGCGGTTTTCTCCCTCCCCCTTCCCGGTGCCATCAGCACAATCGCCCCTCTGCCGTCAATCTGGAACGCCTCCCCGCACGTCTCCACCCATCGGCAGAAGCGCTCCTTCCCAGCAGGCTCAAGATCCCCGACCGGCACCGGCCTGAACCCGAGATGATCCCGCAAATGAACGCCCCCAAGCCGAGAGTCTTTCCCGGAGGACTTCATGTTCGTGCTCACCAAGGAGGAACTCACCGATTGGAGATCACAAAATGTGACCTCCAAATCTGATCGCATGGGCCTCCGGCATCCGCCGATGGCCTTCTCCGAGCAGGACGTGGCGATGCGGTCCAGTGTTCTTCGCAGCAATCCGTCCAAGCGGCACGCGGACCCCTCGGCCTCGTCCTCACCGGCCTCCCCATCTTCCTCGGACCATCCGAAATCTCCTGGGACTGCCTCCGCTTCCGCCTCGTCCAATCAAATCCAGTCACCAGCGATCATTCGACCGCTCAATGGTCCCGGAGGCTCCGGCACCATCCAAATTGGCCATGTGACAAGCAACGAAAACCCTGATTCCAACTTGGTTTCCGTCTTCGACGCACAGAAATCCTCATTCTCAGGTTGACAGTTTTTTCTATTTTTCTATATTTGTAACCCCATGCCGGACCCCGCGAACACTCTCAAACAACGCTTCGGCGAGCGACTGCGCCGTGCCCGCCTCATGAACGGATTCTCGCTCCGGGCCCTTGGCGAGACCCTTGAGGGTCAGGTGTCTCACGCGGCGTTGTCCAAGTATGAAAAGGGGCTCATGGGGCCCAATTCGACTGTCCTGGTCGCGCTCGGCCGTGCCCTCGGGGTTGATACCGAATATTATTTCCGTCCCACTGCCGTCGCGTTGTCGGGGATCGAGTTCCGCAAGCGGTCCAAGTGTCCAAAGAAGGAGGTTGATCGCATCCGGGAGGAAGCCCATGATTTCTTCGAACGCTACCTTGAGATCGAGGCCATCCTTGGCCTGAAAGACCCGCCCGCCAAGCACTTCGACCTCCGCAAAACCTCGGATCTCAACGAACTCGCCACTGCGGTTGAGATCGCTGCCGACAAACTCCGCCAGGTATGGAAGCTGGGTCAGAATCCAATCCAGAACCTGCACGAGGAACTCGAACACAGCGGAGTGAAGGTCAAGGAGGTAGACGCCGACGGCCACTTCGACGGCTTCTCCGGATGGGCAGACGGCAGCATCCCGGTCATTGTCCTGGCCAGGCACCTCAACGACAACCTGCCACGCAAACGCTTCACCGCCGCCCATGAACTCGGCCATCTGGTGTTGCAGTTGCCCGAAGACTTGGAGAAAAAGCAGGAGGAGAGCCTCTGCCACCGGTTCGCGGGCGCCTTCCTCATGCCCGCGGAAGGATTCAAGGAGTTTGGCTCGAAGCGCTCGAAGGTCACTCTCGGGGAACTGAAGGCCCTCAAGGCGGAATGGGGGCTCTCCCTACAAGCCATCATGCGCCGCCTGCAAGATCTCGAGATCATCACCCCGTCTCGCCGCAAGAATTTCGATTTCCTCTACCGCAGCAAATACAAGTGGCACGACATCGGCGAACCCGGGGAATGGCACGGCAGCGAAACCGCATCCCGCTTTCCCCAACTCGTTTTCCGGGCCGCCGCCGAGGAATTGATCACCCGTTCCAAGGCCGCTAGTCTGCTTGGAATGAAGCAGAGGGAGTTCGACAAGTCGATGGCG
>JAGLDW010000521.1 GCA_023145395.1 Lentisphaeria bacterium
AGAGGCGCGCAAAGACCCCGCATTTATTGATCTCTTCGAGTCTCTTCTGTGCGACTACGTGGGACGCGAGTCACCCCTCTACTTCGCCAAACGCCTGACGGAGCACTGCGGCGGCGCGAAGATCTATCTCAAGCGCGAAGACTTGAACCACACGGGTGCGCACAAGGTCAACAACACCCTTGGACAGGCGCTGCTCGCCTCCCGCATGGGTAAGCCCCGGCTCATCGCCGAAACCGGCGCGGGCATGCACGGAGTCGCCACCGCCACGGTCGCCGCGCTCTTTGGCATGTCCTGCGACGTGTTCATGGGCACGGAGGACATCGTGCGGCAGGCGCCCAACGTGCAGCGCATGCACGCGCTCGGTGCCACGGTCGTTCCCGTGGACAGCGGACAGGGCACTCTCAAGGACGCCATGAACGAGGCGCTGCGCAACTGGGTCGCCACCGTCCGCGACACATTCTACGTCATCGGCACAGTCGCCGGACCACATCCCTATCCCCAGATGGTCAAGGACTTCCAGTCCGTCATCGGACAGGAGGCCCGCCGGCAGATCCTCGAAAAGGAGAATCGTCTTCCGGACGAAATTATCGCCTGCGTGGGGGGCGGCAGCAACGCCATGGGCATCTTCGCGGGTTTCCTGGACGACACGGAGGTGGCGCTTGTGGGAGTGGAGGCGGGCGGCAGCGGCATCGCCACGGGCAAGCACGCCGCGAGCATCTGCGCCGGGCGTGTCGGCATCCTGCACGGCAACAAGACCTATCTGCTCCAAGACGACGAAGGACAGGTGCTGCTCACCCACTCGGTCTCCGCCGGACTCGACTACCCCGGCGTCGGACCCGAGCACTCGCATCTCAATGACACGGGGCGCGCCCGCTACTGCACCATCGACGACCCGGATGCCATCAAGGCCTTCGATCTGCTCTGTCGCCTCGAGGGAATCATCCCGGCGCTGGAAACCGCCCACGCCCTCGCAGAAGCTGCACGCCGCGCCCCCGAACTGGGTGCCGATGCGGTGATCATCGTCAACCTCTCCGGTCGCGGAGACAAGGATATGGACAATGTGTCGCAGGCGCGGAAACGACTGCAGGAACAGGGAGCGCTGTGATGAATCGAATCGACACGACTTTTGACGCCTGCCGGGCGGACGGCCGCAAGGCGCTGGTGATGTTTGTGAGCGCGGGCGACCCGAATCTGGCCGTCACCGAGACGCTGATTCGCGAGATTTGCGCCAACGGCGCGGATGTGGTGGAGCTTGGCGTGCCCTTCTCCGACCCCATGGCCGACGGCCCCACCATCCAGGCTGCCAGCCAGCGCGCCCTGGCTGCGGGAGCGACGCTGAGCGGGATTCTCGACATGGTGCGGCGGTTGCGCGAGACCATCGATACTCCCTTCGTGCTGTTCAGCTACTACAACGTGCTGTTCAGCTACGGCATGGCCAAACTGGCGCGCGACGCGGCCGAGGCCGGAGTCGATGGCATGCTGGTAGTAGATGTACCCTTCGAGGAAATGGGCGAGATTCGTCCCGATCTGGAGCGCAACCAGCTTCATCTGATCAGCCTGCTCGCGCCCACCACGCCCCCCGAACGGGCCAAGCGCATTCTCGCCCAGGCCGAGGGTTTCGTCTACTACATCACCGTCACAGGCGTCACCGGCGCGCGTAGCGAGTTACCCGAGAATCTCGCTGAGGAGCTTGCCCAGATCGTCGCGGTCAGCACCGTCCCCGTCGTCGCCGGATTCGGTATTTCCTCCCCGGAAATGGCCCAATCCGTCGCCGCCCACGCGGATGGAGTCGTCGTCGGCAGCGCCCTGGTCAAACGCCTGAACGCCGCGGAGACCATCGAAGCAGGCATTGCGGACTGCGCACAGTTCGTCGCCTCCCTCGCCGAATCCCTCTGAGCGAGAACGCGGTGCCCACATCCTGGAGGGCCGTTCGCCCTCCAGGATTTGCGCAGTTCGCAGGGCACGGCCCACGGGACGTTCGCCCTCCAGAACGTGCGCAGTTCGCGTAGGCCTGGGTCTCCAGACCGGGCTATGCCTCCCGAGACGCAAGCCAGCATGCGTTGTGACAAGAAAAAATGTACGCCGTCAAAGAATTCCGGACACATCCAGTCTAATTTAACGAAGACATAAAGAAGAAAGTCCGACAAGGGTACGCTGGTGGAAAAGGGGAGAGGAGATCGCATATGTGGAGATCTGTCGATCCCGTGCTTCGCGTCTGTGCTGTCGTCGTTTCGATGTGCGCTGCAATGCCATTGCGGGCGACATGGTCCGAAGAGTTGAGCCGTCCCTGCACGGTCCGCGTGCGGAACCAGGAAGTGGAGGTGAAGTCTCTGCCTGTGAAGACGCCTTGCGCGAGCGGAACGGTCGTTGACTGGGGCGTCCGCACAACACCTGTCATTCTTCCAAGTTCCTACCCAACACCGACCATGCTGGCTAAGCTTCGCCGCTACAGGAAAGGGGTTGGCATAGACTCCCTCTTCACCAAGCCCGGTCTCAAGGGGTCTCCTGCGGAAGCGTCCGAGTGGATGGCAACGCTGCGCCCCACGGTTCGAGTCACCATGAGCGTTCTCCTGCGGGCCAAGGTCAGGTCGTTTCGCTCCATGAGGCAGTACATCTGGCCCGGCGCCGCCTGTGTGCGGTTCTTGCGGGCATCCTCGGAGACGGGAGAGTTCACCGAGTTCACGGCCCTCGATGCCGCCGCCCTCGAGCAGGCCGTTGCCCGGGTGAACGAGTCGGGAGGCACCACGAAGCTGTACGAGTTCTCCCTATCCGCTCTGGACAGCCAACTCGCCCCTGGCACTGTCGGCTACTACAGAGTGCGAGTGGAAGGTGCTGATGGCGCTCTCCTTGCCGAGAGTGGCGCCTGCGAGGGCGTGGCACTGGACATGCCCAGGGTCGAGGGAAAGTTTAGCGGCCCATACGATGCGTCCCTGCATTGGGACACCAAGGCACCAGGCTGGGAACGCTTGGAGACTCCCCCCATTTTTCTACTTGGAGTTTCCAGTTTTCCGCTGTTCCGGCATTTGCCTGACGAGCCTCCCCCGCGTCCGCTGTACATACCGTCACGACCGATCCCTGTCCCCAGAGTGCGTTTCATGTCGGCGTTTCCCGCGACCGTCAACCAGGCGACCGAGAACCTGGACTGTTCAGTCTGGCGCGAATCGTCGCGCACACCGACCTTTGTCCTGTTTGGGTTCAGGAGCACCATTCGCCTGCGTGAGTGGTCACGGCATCTTGGGTCCTCGGTCGCCACCCGGATTTGCGGTTTTGCAGGCACTGTGCGGGACAAGGGTGGGGAGGCGCTGGTACTTCCGCGCGATGGCCCCGTCTCTTCGCGCACCGAGAAATCGGCAACTGCAGTGACGCGTGCCACGCGCTGGCCGCTGTGCTTTTCCTGGCATACCACCACCACGTCGAAAACCTGGGAGAATGAAGGATGGAGGTTGTTTGGCCCTCATGGCATGTTGACAGGCCAGGCCAAACAGTATTCAACCACGCTGCACGATCTCCTGAGCCCAGGTCCTTCGGAGCGCTGTCGGGTCATCTGCTTCCTACGTGATCCAGAGGGAGGTGAGCATCAGCTTGAGGCAACCAGCACCCGCTCACCCTATCCGCTGGATTTTCGCGCACGCGACCGTTGTGATGGGGTGGCACTACGTTGGACACCGCCTGTCGTCGATCCGGTGGATTGGATTGTGCCCCCTCGGATCGTCATACGGAAACAGGCATCCTGCTGTGCGTTCCCATCAGGTTTCCCGGAGCAAATCAGCATTGCCGAGACGGTTCTTGGTCGTGTTGTCTACCGCGGCCCCCTCGCTGTCGGCCAGTTCGTGGACCATGAGGCGGACACGGATCAAGTCTACCTCTACACCGCTGAAATCGAGGGGCTCGCCGAGGAGATCCATCGGTGGGATCAGGCATCTCCCGTACCCATGATTGCCGTGGTGCGATCCACGATCGTCCGGAACGACAGCCCAAGGGAACGCCTCTGGGTCGTTGGCCGTCGAGCCCCTGCGGACACGCCAGTCGCAGTCGCCATCGTTGCCCCAAAGGGGCAGGAGGGGCAAGTCATGCAAACCGCGCTCATGAAAACGTTCGCGCAACGGCCGGACACATACGTGGTCGAGCGAGATAGAATCGGCGCCGCGTTTCTGGAGGAGGAACTCGGGAGGCTGGGACCCAATCAACGCCGTCCGGACTCGCGGGCCGCTTCCGACATCGCTCTGACCTGCCGAGTGCGGTGCACGGCCGCCGGACGCTACGGCGAAGTGATATTCGAGGATTTCCTCAACCAACGGACGGAACGTCTCCACTCCGTTCGTCTGATCGACTACGATGAAGACACCTTTGTGCAGGCTGTCGAGAGGGAACTCGCGTCGCGCTTCCCCCGCCTCTCCTCTGCGCCCCGAACCATCGACGCTGCGACACCTCCGCCGCAGCCGCAACACCATCGACCTCGGGTAGCGTTGGCGGAAATCAGCTTGACCTCGGGCACACGAGGCATGGAAAAGACCGCCTCTGGGTTCTATGACAGCCTTTTCATTGCCATGGCCCAACAGGATACGTACGAGATGGTGGAAAGGAGCAGTATCGACGCTGTTCTTGGAGAACTGGAGAAGGCGGCGCTTGCTGGATCGGATCACAGGCTGAAGCTGGGGCAGTTGCTCCAGGCCGATTATTTAGTCACTGGCGCGCTTGCTCGCAGCGGGAACGACCTTTCCGCGCACCTATTTGTCACCTCAGTGCATTCCGGCATCGTCCATTCACCTGTTCTGGAGAAGATTGCTGCCGACGCCATTGATGTTGGAGCCCAGAAAATAGCCGACGCCATCGGCACCGAGGTCTTGTCACTCCAGGCCGAATGGCGCACGGTTCCCGACATTGTGGCGCTTCTGGAAATGGAGCAGACCTGTCGCGCCACCGACTCGGAGACTCGCGCTCGTCAGAAAGCCTACCTGGGGCTTGCCCCAGGCAAGGATGTCGTGCGCCTGGCACAGGAAACTCTCACCAAGGGCCATCTGGAGGAGGCGAAAGGCTACTATCTCCGAATCCTTCAGAAGACGCCTGTAAAGGGCCATTTTACCGTCCACTACTGCCTCATCATCGATGACATTCACCGCCGCCAGGGGCTCAATGACCAGCAGCGACGCGTCTGGCTGAAACGCTCTGCGAAGTACATGTTCGCCTCCGAGAGGAAAACGGGCAGAGACTGCATTGATCTGGCCGAACGCTTTCTGGCGATTGGGGATGCCGTGGAGGCTGAGAACATCCTGCGCCGGAGTGGGATCGGCGGCCAGGCGGCGGCCACCTGCTGGGAGAGACTCGGGAACCAGCGCAAAGCCATGGAGATCTGCCTGGATGACCTGGCGACCAAGCAGACGGACTACTGGAACAATGCTGCCGCCATGATCGGGCATGTTCAGCAAACACGAATGTGCATCCCGACGGCTGTGCGCCTGCTGCAGAATGCGAGCGAGGCAGATGCCATACGCCTACTCGAGGCGTTGGCAGGCGCCACTAAGCCGAAGGCGCCCTTCCAGTATCTGATGGCCATCGAGGAGCTGGCCAAGCGGGGCGCATTTCCGAGGGTTGGAAAACTTGCGGCTCTGAAGGCACGTGGGATCCTCTATGATGCGCCGGGAATCGAGGCCTTCTGCGATCCAACCTTCAACGTGAGTGTGTCCACCCTGAAAGGTCTCCCATTGCATCCTCTGACGAGGGAGGACCGTCAACGTTATATGAAGATCATGAGGCGAGGTCCAAACGAGGATCCGGGGGCATGGTTGCAGCGGCGCAGAAAACTCATGCAGACACTCAGGGGAGTGAAAAATCCAGTGGTCCTCTGCGCACTCAAGGACGATGCCGTTTCCGCATTTGTATCGACCCAGTTCCTGCGAGAGTATGCCAGCCAGGGGCATGGTTTGAAGCTTCCCGGGAAGGATCTATTCTGTCTTCTTCCCAACGGTCTGGCGATGCGAGCGTGCGTGCAGACCGGCGAGATCCGCTGGATCCGCCGTGTCGCCTGCCTGGCGACTCCGCAGTTTCCCCGCCTCGCCCACCGGTTCACCGAGTTCAATCCGAATCCAAAGCCGATCATTGGGCGGGGACCGCCTCTACCCGAGTCCGCCATCATCAATCTGGTGCCCATCATGGATGCGCTCTGCTGGACGGACGGGAAGCTGGTTCTCGTTCCCGATCTGTTCAACGGTGTGCTCTACGCGTTGGATGCCAATACTGGAGCCCGCGTCTGGGAGTTCAGAACGTGGGTTTCCATGGCGCCGCCCCTCGTTCGTGGCGACCTCGGGCGCGTGTACGTCGGCGATGCCGGCGGCACGCTGAACGTTCTGCGCAGCCGCGATGGAGCTGTCCTCGCAACCGTTCATTCTCCGGCAGCCAAGGTGCAGCGCGTGTCCCCCCATGTGGACTTGCGGTACGGCAAGACACAGAAGACTCTCGTGCTTCGGAGGCATATCAGTTCGCAAGCCTTCGATGCGCACGCAACCTATGCTAAAAAATGCGCCGATTTCACATATGACATGCGAGAGCCAACCATCGGCAGACGCACAAACCAAGCTCGCTCTCGCTTCAGTGGCAGGCTTGTCGCCACGTGGACACTTGATGCCGATGGCCGCCCCGAGCGGCAAGAGAGGAGGGGACTCTCCCACAAATCCTCCCCGTGGGCATCCGAGGCGGAGTTCCCCCTCAAGAATGTCGGCGATGAGGGTTTGATCATGTGGTTGACGGCGGATCGGGGCCCCGGAATGAGAAAGCGCCGACTCGCAGCCATGATCCACTATGCCCGGGACACCACCGCATCGGACCAGGTCCGCTGCATCGCGATTGAGACGGCCAGGAGAGTCGATTCGACTCAGTTGCGGCATGTATTGTTTGACTGCCTCTCCTCCGACCGGCCCATGGTTCGGCGAACAGCGGCTGCTTGCCTGGCATGGGACTACAAGTTCTGGAAAGACCCGAGTGTGATGGGGTTGGAACGGATTGTGAACTTCGTGAAAGAGACGGATGCCGTCGACCACGCTCCCGTGCTTCCTCCTCTCATCAACCATTACGGAGTCTTTCTTCCCCAGGTGCTGGGTGCCCAGATCAAACCGGGTGCCTATCCCCGTCCATGGATACTGGCGGAGAGCTTGGCACGTCTAGGAGAGCCGGCACTCGCACCGCTGGTGTCAAAACTCCGGCTGCAAGGTGTCTCTGAGCAGGATGCGGACACGATCCTCACCTATCTTCTCCGTGGTCCGGGCGAGTCTCCTCCCTACCCACAGAGAGGCCCCCTAACGGACCTTCGGAAAGCCCTTCTACAGTCTCGCGATCCGAGGTTGCTATCCGCCTACCTCCGCCGCGAAAAAGAATCCAAACTGCGGACCAAAAACTGGTATGAAAAGCTGCAGGAGCCAATACCCGCCAGCACAGGTAAACTCGCCCCATTATCCCCGGCGGACAGGCAGGAAATCACAGATTTTTTCTACACGCTGCGCAAGCTCATCGAGGAGACGGGGGGGGACGAGGAGATCGCGGCGCTGTTCGCGAAAGCACTACGCCGCTTTGGGGGGGGATACCTGACATCGATCAAACATCTAGGTGAAGTCTTGGCGTTGTACGACGGTGATGTCCTGTCGCTCATGGCAGAGGTCCCCCTCGTTGAGTTTCAGCTTGCCATT